>NZ_JBFBBY010000015.1:0-99963 GCF_040682875.1 Amycolatopsis sp. NPDC051071
GGTTCTCTCACACGATCATGGGACTTAGACACTCACATGATCAACCAGAGACCGTGCCTGCCCTCATCCAGGCAACCGACTTTGCCGGGGCCCTGGGAAGAGTGTCGAGCTGGGCCGGGGCTGGGGTTCACCGACAACAGCGACACGAAAAGCGCGCACAGACGACGGCGCCAAGACCCGAGAGGCCCCGCGACACAGTCATCCCACGTGCGAACATGCCCTCAGCGAACCAGTGCGGAACCCGGCGGTCAACCGATCTCATACCGTGGACCGTGAGTTCCGCACCTCCAGAACCATGCTGGCAGCACGAATCCGCCCCGGTCTGTCGCGTTCTTGCGGTCTTCCTTGCGCCGTCAGGACCACTCGTGTTTCTGCGACCGCCCGAGCAGCTCCGCTCCCGCACGACGGGGATCGACCCCTTCGTGGCATACGCGGTGCATCGCGTCCGTGATCGGCATGTCGACACCGAGGCTCAGCGCGAGTTCCCGGATCGACGTGCACGACTTGACGCCCTCCGCGACCTGCCCGCCCCCGGCGGCCAGCGCCTGTTCCAGGGTCTCGCCCCGGCCGAGCCGCTCGCCGAAGGTCCGGTTGCGCGAGAGCGGCGACGAACACGTGGCCACGAGGTCGCCGACACCGGCGAGCCCGGCGAAGGTGAGCGGGTCGGCGCCGAGTTTCGCGCCGAGCCTGGCCATCTCGGCGAGCCCGCGGGTGATCAGCGTCGCCATCGTGTTGGTGCCGAGCCCCAGCCCGGCCGCCATTCCGCAGCTCAGCGCGATGACGTTCTTGCACGCGCCGCCCAGTTCACAGCCGACGACGTCGGTGTTGGTGTACGGCCGGAAGTACTGGTTGAAGCTCGCCTGCTGGATCGCCTTGGCGTTGTCGTGGTCGGTGCAGGCGAGCACGGCGGCCGCCGGCTGCCCGAGCGCGATCTCCTTCGCCAGGTTCGGCCCGGAAACGACCACGATCTGCCCGTCGCCGACCCGGGCGATCTCGGCGATGACCTCGCTCATCCGCTTGAGCGTGCCCAGTTCGACCCCCTTGGCGAGACTCACCAGGATCGCCTCACGCGGCAGCAGACCGGACCACTCCGAAAGATTGGCCCGCAGGGTCTGGCTCGGCACCGCGAGGACGATCGCCTGCGCACCGTCGAGGGCCTCGGCCGGATCCGCGGTCGCGGTGATCGTCGAGGGCAGCTCGACCTCCGGCAAATAGGACGAATTGCGGTGCCGGTCCCGGATTTCGGCCGCGACCTCGGGACGGCGCGCCCACATGGTCACGTCGCGACCGGCGTCGCCGAGCACCTTGGCGAACGCCGTTCCCCACGATCCCGCGCCGAGTACGGTCATCCGCTGGACCTCGACGGCCATCAGGCGTCGTCCCCCGGCTTCTTCGCGGGCGGTTCCTCTTGGCGGATCTCCGCGAGGAGAGCGGTGATCTCGGTCATCATCAGCTCGGTGACCTCACGCAGCTTGGACGCACTGCGGGTGGACCCGCTCTTGTAGGCCGAGAGGTCCATCGGCTCGCCGACCAGATGCGTGATCCTCTTGCGCGGGAACGGCGTGAACTTCTTCGTGTAGCCGTTGAAGATGTGGTTCGTACCCCAGCGGGCGATCGGGATCACCGGCACGTCGGTCTCCAGCGCGAGCCGCGCGGCACCGGTGAACGGCTTCTTCGGCCAGCCGTCCGGATCCTTGCTGATCGTGCCCTCCGGGTAGATCACGACGACCTTGCCGTCGCGCAACGCCTGGTGGGCGGCCTTGAGGCTGTCACCGGCCGCGGCGGAACCACGCGAAACGGGGATCTGTCCCGCGCCGACGAAGATCTTGCCGAAGACCGGTGTCCTGGTCAGGCTCTCCTTGCCGAGAAAACGGGGTACCCGCTTCATCCGGTGCACGAACACCGCGTCCACCGCCGGGTCCATATGGGACACGTGGTTGAGCAGCAGCAGCGCGCCGCCTTCGCGGGGGATCCGCTCGGTGTTGCGGTAGACCCGCTTGCCGATGGCGGTCGCCGGGTAGAACAGTGCGGCGGCGACGCCAACCCAGAAGCCGCCCTTCTCACGCCGGGCCAATTCGTCCTCCTCGAGTCGACGCGTCCGTCCCTGTTCCGACGATCCTGCCGCGCGCACGCGAGCGCGGTCCAGGGAGGGTCGGGTAAGAAGATAGACGTGGACAGCGTTGCGGGGATCGACCTGATCGTGCCGATGAAGCGCCCGGCGGAGGGCAAGTCGCGGCTGCGTGGCGCCGTCGTGCCCGCGCGGCACGCCGAACTGGTGCTGGCGCTGGCCCACGACACGCTGTCCGCGGTGACCTCGGCGGACGGGATCCGCCGGGTGCTGGTGGTCGCCGCCGACCCGGCGTCGGTGGCGGATCTCACCGAGCTGGGTGTGGAGATCGTGGCCGAACCGTCACGAGGCGGCCTGAACGCGGCACTGCGGTTCGGCGCGGAACTGCTGCGCCGGGACACCCCGGACGGTCTCGTCGGCGCGCTGCAGGCCGATCTGCCCGCACTGCGGACCGAAGACCTCACCGCCGCGCTCGCCGAGGCGGCCGGACGCCGGGCGTTCGTCGCGGACCGGCAGGGCACGGGCACGACGTTGTTGCTCGCGGCGGCCGGACGGCCGCTCGAACCCCGGTTCGGCGGGGGTTCGGCGCTCGCCCACACCGGCTCCGGTGCGATCCCGCTCACGATCGACGGGGAATCACTCCGCAGTGACGTCGACACCGCGGATGATCTCGCTCACGTCTGCACCCTGGGTGTCGGAAAGCGCACGTCGGCCTTGCTGGGAACACCCTGCGTGGTGATGTGAGGGGAGTTCACCCGACCGACCACCGCGGGGCGCACATAATCGCCCCGAGTGGTGAACAATGAAGCCCGTGAGCACAAACGACGGCGGCACCCCGAACCCGGCAAGGAAGCGGAAGACCTCCGCCGCGAAATCGACACCGGACAGCGAGGGCACAAAGCCTCTCCGGGCAAGAAAGACCAGCCCCTCGGTGAAGACGAACAGCGCCCCGCGCGCCGCCATCCGCGCGACCCGCGGTGGCTCGGCGAGCCGTCCCGTCCAGTCGTTCCGCACGCTGCCCGCCGCGCCGCCCGCGGTGACGTCCGCACCCACCGCCGTCGAGACACTGCCCGACGACCGGTATTTCAACCGTGAGCTGTCGTGGCAGGACTTCAACGCACGCGTGCTCGCGCTGGCCGAGGACGAGTCGCAGCCGCTGATCGAACGCGCCAAGTTCCTCGCCATCTTCGCGTCCAATTTGGACGAGTTCTACATGGTTCGGGTGGCCGGGCTGAAGCGCCGCGACGAGACGGGCCTGCCGGTCCGCAGCGCGGACGGGCTCACCCCGCGCGAGCAGCTGGCCTACATCGCCAAACAGAACCAGGACCTGGTCGAGCGGCATACCAACGCCTTCGAACTGCATTTGCGACCGCGGCTGGCCGAAGAGGACATCCACATCGTCGGCTGGAACGACCTGGCTGGCGCCGATCAGCTCCGGCTGTCCAACTACTTCAGCGAGCAGATCTTCCCGGTGCTCACACCGCTGGCCGTGGATCCCGCGCATCCGTTCCCCTACATTTCGGGCCTTTCGCTCAACCTCGCGGTCACCGTCCGGGATCCGGAAGGCGGCACCGAGCGGTTCGCGCGGGTCAAGGTGCCGAGCAATGTGCCGCGCCTGATGCGGATCGAGCAGCAGCCGAGGGAGAGCCGCACCGGGACGTTCCTCCCCTTGGAGGAACTGATCTCCGCGCACCTCAGTGAGCTGTTCACCGGGATGGAGGTGACCGAGCACCACGTGTTCCGGGTCACCCGCAACGCGGATTTCGAGGTCGAGGAAGACCGGGACGAGGACCTGCTTCAGGCGCTGGAGCGCGAACTGGCCCAGCGCCGGTTCGGCCCGCCGGTGCGGCTCGAGGTCGCGCAGGACATGAGCGAGCACATGCTCGAACTGCTGCTGCGTGAGCTGGAGGTCGACCCGCGTGACGTTGTCGAGGTCCCCGGCCTGCTGGATCTGACCTGCCTGCACCAGTTGTCCGGGGTGGACCGGAAGGAACTCAAGGACCGTCCGTTCGTGCCTGCCACGCATCCGGCGTTCGGCGAACGCGAGACGCCGAAGTCGGTGTTCGCGACGCTGCGCGAGGGCGACGTCCTCGTGCATCACCCGTACGACTCGTTCTCCACCAGTGTCCAGCGGTTCATCGAGCAGGCCGCCGCGGACTCGAAGGTGCTGGCGATCAAGCAGACGCTGTACCGCACCTCGGGCGACTCCCCGATCGTCGACGCGCTGATCGACGCCGCCGAGGCGGGTAAACAGGTCGTCGCGCTGGTCGAGATCAAGGCACGGTTCGACGAACAGGCCAACATCACCTGGGCGCGGACGCTGGAACGCGCCGGCGTCCACGTGGTCTACGGGCTCGTCGGGCTGAAGACGCACTGCAAGGTGTCGATGGTGGTGCGGCAGGAGGGTTCGACGATCCGGCGCTACTGCCATATCGGTACCGGCAACTACAACCCGAAGACCGCGCGCCTGTACGAGGACCTCGGCCTCCTGACCGCGGACCCGACCATCGGCGCCGACCTGACGGATTTGTTCAACGTGCTCACCGGCTACTCCCGGCAGGACACCTACCGCAACATCCTCACGTCGCCGCACGGGATCCGCCGCGGCATCGTGCGGGCGATCGGCGAGGAGATCGAACTCGCCCGCGCCGGCCAGACCGCCGGGATCCGGATCAAATGCAACTCGCTCGTCGACGAGCAGGTGATCGACGCGCTGTACCACGCTTCGCAGGCCGGAGTGCCGGTCGACGTCGTCGTACGCGGGATCTGTGCGCTCAAGCCGGGCGTGGAAGGGCTGAGCGAGAACATCCATGTGCGCTCGATCCTCGGCCGGTTCCTGGAGCACTCGCGCATCTTCAACTTCCGCGCGGGCGGCACGCACTGGATCGGCAGCGCGGACATGATGCACCGCAACCTTGACCGCCGGATCGAGGCACTGGTGCGGGTCAAGGATCCGAAGCTGACGGCGCAACTGGACTACATCTTCGAGTCCGCGCTGCATCCGGCGACCCGGTGCTGGGTGCTGACCGCCACCGGCGAGTGGACCCCGTTCCCGGCGACCGGCGACGACGTCCGCGACCACCAGGTCGAGCTGGCGAAGCGGCACGGGGCGGCCGGATGAGCGGGGTCGTGCGGGCGGCGGGTGCCGTCCTCTGGCGTCGTGACGGGGACCGGATCGAGATCGCGCTGGTGCACCGGCCGCGCTACGACGATTGGTCGCTGCCGAAGGGAAAGCTGGATCCGGGCGAGACCATCGCGCAGGCCGCGGTCCGCGAGATCGGTGAGGAGACCGGGTTCGAGGCGGTGCTCGGGCGGTATCTGTGCCGGACCGAGTACACCGTGGCCGGCGCGCCGAAGACCGTCGACTACTTCTCCGCTCGCGTGGCTTCCGGCACCTTCGCCGCCAATGAAGAGGTCGACGAACTGCGCTGGCTCGACGCCGAGACGGCGGAGAAACTGCTGACGCGGCCGGGAGACGTCCGTGTCCTGCGCGAGTTCTCCGCGCTGCCCGCCGACCTCGGCACGGTGATCCTGGTGCGGCACGCCAAAGCGGGTAAACGCGACGAGTGGAACGGCGACGACGACCTGCGGCCGCTGTCGGACGCGGGACAACGGCAGGCCGAGGCGCTGCGTTCGGTGCTGCGGCATTACGCGCCGGACAGGGTGCTCTCGGCGCCGAGGCTCCGGTGTGTCCAGACGGTGAGCGGGCTCGCCGACGATCTCGGCGCCGAGATCCGGCACGAGACACTGCTGTCGGAAGAAGGCTACTGGCCGGACCCGGTACTCGGCGTCGCGCGGCTGCTCGCGATCGCGGGCGACGGCGGGACCCCGGTGATCTCCAGCCAGGGCGGCGTGATCCCGGACGTGGTCAGCGCGCTGGCCGACCGCGACGGCGTCGACCTGCCCGCCACGCGTGGCGGGGTCGTGCCGTCGAAGAAGGGCTCGTTCTGGGTGCTGTCGTTCCGGGCACCCACCGAGTCGGACGGGCCGGTTCTGGTGGCCGCGGACTACTTCGCGTCGCCTTTGCCCACCCCCGCGGCCGCGCATTCCTGAGGCCGCACGCCGGTTGGGTCTCGTGAGTGATTTGGGTCGTTCTAACGACCCAAATCACTCACGACCCTCCCGCGCTCGGGCCGCGTTTTCGTGGTCCTGCAACACCATCAGCCACGACGATGGCACGCAAAGCGCCGCCGACCGTTCCTCCACTGTGGAGGGCAGCGCGTCGGCGAGCACACCCGTCGCCTGGAGGAACCCGGACAGTGCGTCCATCGGAGTGACCGGTGTTCCGGCGAAATGCCCCCACTGGTCTACGAAGAGTTGTCCGTCGGGGAATTTTTCCCGCAATCGATGCGACCAATGGACGGCGAGAGCGGTCTTTCCGACCCCGCGGTCCCTTCGATGACCACGATCCGTGTCGGCCCGCCCTGGCCGAGAAACCCGTCCAGTTCGGCCAGTTCGGTCTCGCGGCCGGTGAAATCCGTGACGAGCGCGCGAGAATCCGCACGAGTCTTTCCCATAACGATTCCCGGAGCGGGTGCTGGACGACCAGATCGGTCAATTCGGCGACGAGTTCCGCCCTTCCCAAAGTGAGATGGCCTCGGCCAGCAGCTTTCGTTCGGTCACCACGACGTGTTCCCCGAACAATCGCCGCAAACGCATCACATTCGTCCGCAGGCTGCCGCGGATCCGTTCCGGGGGATCTTCACCCCAGACCCGGCGGGCGAGCGCGTCGATGGAAACCAGACGGCCGCACGACAACGCCAGCGTGGCGAGCAGCGCTTCCATGCCCGGACGGCACCGAAAGGACCCCCGAAACTACGGCAGGGCCCCGCGCTGTGCGCGGGGCCCTGCCGTCGGCTCTCTCTTAGAGGGAGCTTACTTCTTCTTCGCAGCCGCCGAAGTCCGCTTGGCCGGAGCCTTCTTCGCAGCGGTCTTCGTGGCGGTCGCCTTGGCAGCCGGCTTCGCGGCGGCCTTGGTGGCGGTCGCCTTCTTGGCCGTGGTGGCGCGAGTCGTCGTCGCCTTGGCCGCGGCCTTCGGCGCCGCCTTGGTGGCGGCCGGCTTCGCGGCTGCCTTCGTCGCGGTCGCCTTGGCGGCCGGCTTCGCAGCCGTACGCGTCGTGGCGGCGGCGGCGCGGGTCCGCGTGGTGGTGGAACGCGTCGCGGCCGGGCGGCTGGCGGCCGTCCGGGTCGTCGTCGCGCGGGTGGCGGCGGCCCGAGTGGTGGTGGTGCCGGTGGTCGCACGCTTCACAGCGGTGGCCTTCGGCAGCTTCTTCGAGCCACTGATGACGTCCTTGAAGGTCGTGCCGGCGCGGAAGGCGGGCACGTTGGTCTTCTTGACGCGGACAGTCTCACCGGTGCGCGGGTTCCGCGCGGTGCGGGCAGCGCGGGCGCGCTTCTCGAACACACCGAAGCCGGTGATGTTCACCTTCTCGCCCTTGTTGACCGTCCGGATGATGATGTCGACAAGGCCATCGACGGCCTCCGACGCGACCTTCTTGTCGCCCAGGCGCTCCGACAGCGCCTCGATCAGCTGGGCCTTGTTGGCCATTCCAGTCCTCCAAGAAGAACTTGTTGTACACGGCCCCGTCGGCCGACTTAGCGCACACGGTATTACCAATGCAGCACAAATTCCAAACGACGCGCGGAAATTTCCCTTGTCTCGGGGGCTGTTCCGCCTCCAGAGGGACCCTCTCAGGCCTCTCGGAGTGCCGTTCGGTGTGGTTTCGGGGCTGTCGCGAAGACCCTCGGCCGAGGTGCGGATTCCCAGCTCAGCAAGGGAATCCGCACCTCACGGCTAGGCCTTGAAGGGGGCCGCCGGGAGGGTGACCGGCTTCCAGGAGGGGCGCTGGGACTCGAAAGTGTCGATTTCCTCCGCGTGGCGGAGTGTCAGGGCGATGTCGTCGAGCCCTTCGAGGAGCCGCCAGCGGGTGTAGTCGTCGATCTGGAAGGGCGCGACGAAGTCCTTGGCCCGTACCGTCTTCGACTCGAGGTCCACCGTGACCTCCGTCCCGGGCTCGTTTTCGAGCAGCTTCCACAGCAGTTCGACGTCCGCCTGTTCGCACTCGGCGGCCACCAGGCCCTGCTTGCCGGAGTTCCCGCGGAAGATGTCCGCGAACCGGGAGGAGATCACGGCACGGAAGCCGTAGTCCATCAGAGCCCAGACCGCGTGCTCGCGGGAGGAACCGGTGCCGAAGTCCGGGCCCGCGACGAGGACCGAACCGGAGTCGAAGGGCTCTTGGTTGAGGATGAACGACTCGTCGGAGCGCCAGGCGGCGAAAAGCCCGTCCTCGAAGCCGGTGCGGCTCACACGCTTGAGGTAGACCGCCGGGATGATCTGGTCAGTGTCCACGTTGGACCTGCGCAGCGGGACCCCGACGCCGGTGTGGTGGGTGAACGGTTCCATGTCGGAAACTCCTTCGCGGGTGTCAGCAGGTGTCAGCGGGCGGCGGCGGGCTGGAGGTCTTCGGGGCTGGACAGGGTTCCCCGCACGGCCGTGGCGGCCGCCACGAGCGGCGAGACCAGATGCGTCCGGCCGCCCTTGCCCTGCCTGCCTTCGAAGTTGCGGTTCGAGGTGGACGCGCTGCGCTCGCCCGGTTTGAGCTGGTCCGGGTTCATGCCGAGGCACATCGAGCAGCCCGCCTGGCGCCATTCCGCGCCCGCTTCGAGGAAGACCTTGTCCAGGCCTTCGGCTTCGGCCGCTTGGCGGACGCGCATCGAACCGGGGACGACGAGCATCCGGACCGATCCGGCGACCTTGTGCCCGCGCAGGACGTCCGCGGCGGCCCTCAGGTCCTCGATCCGGCCGTTCGTGCAGGAGCCGAGGAAGACGGTGTCCACCGCGATCTCACGCAGCGGCGTACCCGGCTTCAGGTCCATATAGGACAGCGCCTTCTCGGCGGCGACGCGCTCGTTCTCGTCGCCGATGCGCTCGGGGTCGGGCACCTCGGCGCTCAGCGGCAGGCCCTGGCCCGGATTCGTGCCCCAGGTCACGAAAGGCGTGAGCTCGTCGGCGTTCAGGCGCACCTCGGCGTCGAAGACGGCGTCCTCGTCCGTGCGGAGCTCGCGCCAGTTCTCGACAGCGGCGTCCCAATCGGCGCCCTCCGGCGCGTGCGGACGGCCCTTCAGGTACGCGAACGTCGTCTCGTCCGGCGCGATGAGACCGGCGCGGGCACCGGCTTCGATGGACATGTTGCACACGGTCATCCGTGCTTCCATCGACAGGTTTTCGATAGCTGGGCCGCGGTATTCGAGGACGTAGCCCTGCCCGCCGCCGGTGCCGATCTTCGCGATCACCGCGAGGATGATGTCCTTGGCCGTCACGCCGGGGCGCAGTGCGCCGTCGATCGTGATCGCCATCGTCTTGAATGGACGGAGCGGCAGGGTCTGGGTGGCCATCACGTGTTCGACCTCGGAGGTGCCGATCCCGAAGGCCATCGCGCCGAACGCGCCGTGCGTCGAGGTGTGACTGTCACCGCACACCACGGTCATCCCCGGCTGGGTCAGGCCCAGCTGCGGGCCGATGACGTGCACGATGCCCTGCTCGGCGTCGCCCATCGGATGCAGCCGGACGCCGAACTCCTTGCAGTTGTTGCGAAGGGTGTCGACCTGGGTGCGGGACACGGGATCCGCGATCGGCAGCTCGATGTCGATCGTCGGGACGTTGTGGTCCTCGGTCGCGATGGTGAGGTCGGGTCGGCGCAATTTCCGGTTCGCCATGCGGAGTCCGTCGAACGCCTGCGGGCTGGTGACCTCGTGCAGCAGGTGCAGATCGATGTAGAGCAGGTCGGGCTCGGCCCCCTCGCCGCGCCGCACCAGATGCGACTCCCACACTTTCTCGGCCAGTGTCCGGGGCATTTCCGGCTCCTCACATGCGGTGAAACGGGTACTTCCCACCATCTGGACATCTCAAACTTCGGGAAGATAGTATCGGCTTGTGGGACAGCATAGCGGTATCGGAGTACTCGACAAGGCCGTGGCCGTGCTTCAGGCCGTGGCCGAAGATCCTTGTGGCCTGGCGGAACTGTGCACGCGGACCGGTTTGCCGCGTGCCACGGCGCATCGGCTCGCGGTCGGTCTCGAGGTGCATCGGCTGTTGCGCCGCGGCCCGGACGGACGCTGGCGGCCGGGTACCGCGCTCGCGGAACTGGCAGGCGGCTCGACCGACCCGCTGCTCGACGCGGCGAGTTCGGTGCTGCCGAAATTACGCGACATCACCGGGGAAAGCGTGCAGCTCTATCGCCGGGACGGCGTCCAGCGCATCTGCGTTTCGACCGCGGAACCGCCGAGTGGCCTGCGTGACACCGTGCCGATCGGGTCACGGCTGCCGATGACCGCGGGCTCCGGCGCGAAGGTCCTCGCCGCGTGGTCGGACCCGCATACGCAGCGGACGATCCTTTCCGAGGCGGTGTACGGCGAGCGCACACTGCTCGAAGTCCGCCGTCGCGGCTGGGCCCAAAGCGTGGCGGAGCGGGAACCGGGTGTGGCGAGTGTCTCGGCGCCGGTACGGGATTCGACGGGCACCGTCGTCGCCGCCGTGTCGGTTTCCGGGCCCATCGAACGGATAGGGCGTAAGCCGGGGGCCCGCTGGGCCGCGGACCTGCTCGCCGCCGCGGACGCACTCCAAGAGCGTCTCTGATCCCTGTCGGAGTACACACGAAGGCCCCCGCACCGTGATGCGGGGGCCTTCACGTACTCCAGGACCGTCCTATCAGAACTCGTCGGCCCGGGTCAGTTCGTGTTCGAGCGCGTCCGCGCGGATGACGAGGGACTTCAGCGGATGTTCGAACTCGTTCCGCAGGTTCAAATCGACCAGCGGGATCGTATGCTTGAGCAGGGCGACGCCGTCCACGATCGCCGCGCCGCCGACCACACCGCCGCCGGCGAGTTCGAGCAGGCGCCGCAGGTCGATCTTGTCCGCCCAGCCGACCGGGGACGAGATCTCCACCCACTCCGCGCCGTCGTGATCGGGCAGATGATGCAGGGAAACCTGCTGGCCGCGGCCGTCCTCGGTGTCGGCCCGGAACCGGAGCCAGTCTTCCCGCTCTTCGAGCACTTCGTACCGTGCCCGGACGAAATTGATCACGCCTGCCCAGATGGACACCCTCGTCACCTCTCGGTTCGCCGCCTCGTGCTTGGTCGAGCATGGCACATCCGGGGTGGCTTCAGCCGGTGGGATGGCCGGGTGACCGGCGGCAATCCATCAGACGGGCGCCATGCGATACCCCGCCCCCCGCATGGTGTGGATCAGCGGCGGATCTTTGAGCTTCCGCCGCAATCGGGCGATCACGACGTCGAGCACGTTCGACGCCGGGTCCGCCATCTCGTCCCACGCGTACCGGATCAGCTCTCGCCGGGAGACCGGCCGCCCGGTCGCGGCCATCAACCGTTCCATGACGAGGTACTCCTTGCGGGTCACCGTGAGGAGTACCCCCGCCCGCGAGATCTGGTGCCTGCCGGTGTCGAGTTCGACGTCGGCGCAGCGCAGCACCGTCGCCTGCCCCGCCATGTCGCGACGGCACAGGCTGCGCACCCGCGCGATCAGTTCCGGCATGGCGAACGGCTTCACGAGGTAGTCACCGCCGCCGACGCGCAAACCGTCGATCCGGTCGGCGACGCTGTCGCGCGCGGTCAGGAACAGCACCGGCATCGGCCAGCCGGCACTACGCCGGTCGCGCACGTACGCCAGCGCGTCACCCGAAGGCAGCATCCGGTCGAACACCGCGCAGTCGTAGGCGTTCACCATCAGCGCCTCGTCGGCGGCGGGCAGATCGGCGGCGGTGTCCACCGCGAACCCGTCGCCGCGCAGGGCGAACGCGAGCGCCACCCGCAAGTTCTCGTCATCCTCGGTCACCAACACCCGCACACCCGGCACGTTAGCGTGCCGTGGCCACCACCACGTCGGCCACGTGCAGCTCGCGCAGTTCTTCGACGACCGGCATCCGGCCCAGCAGCCGCAAACGCTGCGACTGTGCCTTGCGCACCTTCTCGAACAGACGGCGCGCGTCCCGCGCGTTGCCGAAGTTGAGGTCGGCCGAAATCAGCCGGAAGTGGTCGGCCAGCACGGGGCAGGCACCCGGGTCCAGGTCGTAGTCCCCGGCCGACGCCATCCGCCCGAAGATGGCGAGCAGTTCCTCGGGACTGTAGTTCTCGAACTCGATCGTCTTGCCGAAGCGGGACGCGAGACCGGGGTTGGCGGCGAGGAAATCGACCATTTCGCCGGTGTAGCCTGCCACGATCACCGCCACCTCGTCACGGTGCTCTTCCATCAACGGCACCAGGGTGTCGATCGCCTCCTGGCCGAAGTCGCCGCCGGAACCGGCGAGCCGCGAAAGCGTGTACGCCTCGTCGATGAACAGGACACCGCCCTTGGCCTCCTCGAAGACGGTCGCGGTCTTCTCCGCCGTATGCCCGATGTACTGCCCGACGAGATCGCGGCGGGAGACTTCGTGGAACTGACCGTGCGGCAATACTCCCAGCGCCTTCAGGAGTTTGCCGTAGATCCGCGCCACCGTCGTCTTACCGGTACCGGGTGCCCCCGCGAAGATCAGGTGGTGCCCGGCGGCGCCGATCGGCAGCCCGGCGCGGCGCCGCCATTCGTTGACCTGCAACTCGTCGACGAGTGCGCGGACCTCTTCCTTCACCCCGGGAAGGCCGATCATGGCGTCGAGTTCGCCGAGCATCTCGTCCAGCGCTTCGTCGCCGACGGCGCCGGAATCAGCGGGATCGGCCGTCTCGCTGAACGTCGCCGTGGCTCCTTCGGCGATCGAAATCCCCGGTTCCGCCGTGTTCTCGACGCGGCAGGCGGAGATCGCGCCGCCGCAGCCGGACGCGAACGCGATCCCGGAACCCCGTGCGTCGGTGACCGAGCATCGCCTGAGCACCGGCGCGCCGTGATGCGCGACGGCGATGCCCTCATGCCCGGTGTGCGAGATCACGCAGCCTTCGATGACCGGCCGGGCGTACTGGTAGACGTACATCCCCCGCAGCCCGCAGCCGCTCACCGCGCAGTCGCGGACGACCGGATCGGCGCCCTGGCCGAGGGTGATCCCGTCGCCGAGGATGTCCTCCACGGTGGTGTCTTCGAGTCGTCCGGGCGCGCCGTCGACGAGGATCCCCTGCTCCGCCCCCGAAATCACGCAGCCGGTGACCGTGAACGCCGTCGTGCCGCGGATGGCGATCGCCGGTCCGCGCGCGCCGGAGATCGTGCAGCGGCGCACGGTCAGTTCGGCGTCGTCGGCCCGGATCGCGGAGGAGCCGTCGGCCAGGATTTCGATCCCTTTGAGGGCAAGCGATCCACCGATGGCGCGAAAGACGGGCCGGTCGGCGCCGCGGCCGTCGATGATGACGGTGGCGCCGTCCGCGGCGGCCAGGGTCACCCGGAGGCCGTTCAGTTCGATGGTTTCGGCGTATTCGCCACCCTCGATGGTGATGACGGAGCCGTCGGAGGCGTCCGTCAGCGCGTCGCCGATGGTCGGGTACGCGCCGGGCCGCCGGGCCACCAGCAGGACCCGGCCGGGGGTCGAGGTGGTCATCAGCCCGCCTTGGCCATCAGCCAGCCGCGGTCGACCGCCTTGGCCCCGGCCTGGAACCGGCTGCGAGCGCCGAGCCGGTTCATGATGTCGGCGACCATGCGCCGCACCGTGCGGACCGAGATGCCCAGCCGGGCGGCGGCGGATTCGTCGGTGGTGCCGGAGAAGAGCAGGGTCAGCAACTCGCGCTCGCGGCAGGTCAGCATCGAAGCGTCCTCGGGTTCCGCGAGGTCCAGTGGGACGAGCGGCGCGGCGGCCTGCCAGATCCGCTCGAACAGGCCGACCGTCGCGGTGACCACGCCGGGCAGCCGGAACACCGCGGAACCGGTCTGCCGCCCGTCGGGAAGGACGACCGAGGTCCGGTCGATCACCAGCGCGTCCATCGGGACTTCGGCGTCGGTGCGTACTTCGGCCCCGGCACGGGACATCCGGTTGAGCGCGGCGGACATCCGCGCGGAGTCGGGGAAGAGCACCTTGTAGCGCACCCCGGGGCGGACGTTCGCGAGCGCGATCCGCTGGAACGCGGAGTCCGCTCCGGTGCTCATGACGAGCACTTCGCTGGTCGCGGCCGCGAGGAGTTCGGTCAATCCTGCCCGGTCACGGGCCGGTTCGGCTCCCACGACCAGGCTGAGCCCGCCGATCTGAACAGTCATGGCGCTGTACCTCACTTTCCCCGACGCGGCGACGGGTGGACGTCCTGTTCATGCCAGTTCCCGCCGTCCGGGCGGACCGGGGTGCCCGAGGCGTTAGCGTTCAGGGGCATCACGGCAGGCGCGGCGGGTGGGTGAAGCTGCATGCGTCTACTTTCGCTGTTCGAACATGAGGTTTTGATGACACGGGTGATGGTCGTCGAGGACGACGAGAATCTGCGGCTGGCGCTGGTCACGCAGCTGCGTTCGACCGGCTTCGCCGTCGACGGCGCCGGCGACATCGCGACCGCGGACCGGCTGCTGCGCGGAACGCACCACGACTGCGTGGTGTTCGACCGGATGCTGCCCGACGGTGACGCGATCGACTACGTCCACATGCGACGGCAGCTGGGCTGGCGGACGCCCGTGCTGTTCCTCACCGCCCGCGACGCGCTCGCCGACCGGGTGGCGGGGTTCGAGCACGGCGGTGACGACTACCTCGTGAAGCCGTTCGTGATGGCCGAGCTGACCGAGCGGGTGGCGAACCTGTGCCGCCGGTCCGCGTTCGACCGGCCCTCGGTGCTGCAGCATGACGATCTGGTGATGGACTGCGCGCGACGGGAAGTACGCCGGGCGGGTGTGCTGCTCACCTTGACCAACAAGGAGTACGCGGTGCTCGAATACCTGCTCACCAGGGCCGGGCTGCCGGTGCGGCGGGCCGACCTGATCGAGCACTGCTGGGACGCGCAGGCCGATCCGATGTCCAATGTGGTCGACGTGGTGGTGAAGCGGTTGCGCCGCAAAATGAAGGAACCGGAACTGATCCACGCCGTCCGCGGGCTCGGGTACCGGCTGGGCGCGCGATGAACAACCATTCCTCGGCTGATCGGCTGCGCAGGCTCCGCTGGATGCTGACCGCGTTGTTCACCGTGATGAACACGCTCGGGCTGGTGGTCTTCGCGTGGCTGCTCATCAGCGAGGACGGTGACCAGGGCGAGGAACGGACCGACGCCGCGCTGAAGGAGGTCACCTCCTCGGTCAGCAGGCTGGTCGCCTTCGACGGCACCATCGACTTCGGCCTGGTCAACACCGACGTGCTGAACGACCGCTGCCCGCAGTTCGCGATCCTGCCCGGCGGTGCGGCCGCGTTCCAGGCGCACCTTTCGCGGGCGAACTGCGTCCCGATGAGCCCGCAGGTGCTGACCGGGCTCGCCGCCGAAGCAGTGCAGACCGGCAAACTGGTCTCCGGCTATCAAAAGGGAAGTGGCGGCGAACTGGTCAAGGTCCGCGCCCAGCCGTTGCGCGACGGCGACGGCAAGCCGTTCGCCGCCGTCGTCGCGGTGCAGCCCACCGCCGCCGAAGACGACGCGCACACCCGGTTCACGCTGCTGGTGATCGGCGGCACCGTGCTGCTGGTCGCGGCGCTGGGCTTCGCCGGTCACCTGCTGTCCGGCCGCTCGATCCGCCCCGCCGCGGCCGCCTTGCAGCAACAGGAAGTCCTGCTCGCCGAAACCGCGCACGACCTCCGCACCCCCGTCGCGGCCCTGCGCGCGCTCGCCGAAACCGCGATGGCGAACCCCGCCCAGTCGGCGGAACTGCTGCCGCGCACCGTGCGCCTCGCCTCGAGAATGGGCGGGATCATCGACGACCTGCTCGTCCGCGCCCGGCTCGCCGCCGGTGTCGAACAGCTGAGCATCCAGCCGATCTGGCTCGATCAGCTGGTGGTGGGCGTGGTCGAAGACACCACGACCGACAGCGCGGAAATCACCGTCACCGCCGCGCCGACGAAGGTCAACGCCGATCCCGCGCTGCTGCAACGGGCGATCGGCAACCTCGTCGACAACGCCGTCCGCTACGGCCGCCTGCCGGGTGCCAAGGCGTTCGTGCACCTGACCGTCGCGGGCGGCACGGTGACCGTCGCGGACCACGGACCGGGCATCGACACCGCGATGGCTGGCGACGCGTTCGACCGGTTCGCCAGCACCGGCGGGTCTTCCGGGCTCGGACTGTCCATCGTGCGCTGGGTCGCCCAATCGCACGGCGGCACGCTTTCGGTGTACAACGCCGACGAGGGCGGCGCGATCTTCGAACTGAGGCTTCCGGTCAGCACGAACTGAGGAAGGCGACGAACGTGACCTTCGACATCATCGGCCTGTGCCGCGACGAACCCGGCCCGGAAACCGTCATCCCGGCGCTGGCGGCGGCCGGGGAGGAACTGCTGGCGGACTTCCGGGACGAGCAGCCGCTCATCCGGCTTCACCATCCCGACGGACGGCTCATGACCACCCTCGAAGACGTCCACTTGGTGCGAACCGACGGTGAAGTGCGGCGTCTGCTCGGCATCGGCGCCGACGTGGAGGCGCCGCATCCGGTGTGGTGGGTGGAGGTCTGGGCACCCGGCGACGATCCGGAAGCGGAGGCGACCGCCAGGGCGTTCACCACGGCGCTGGTCGCCGGGACCGGAGGTCTGTCATGGTCGAACCGGTGAAGGAAGCGCTGGTCTTCGAGCAGTTCCGCACCGTGGTCCCCGCCTCCCCCAGGCTGATCGACGCCGCGTGGACGGCCGTCGGGACCGGCCGGACGCTCCAGCTGGTCACCGCCGAACACAGCGGAATCACCTACCCGCTCGAAAAGCTGCTCTCGGAGGTCCGGGGTGAGTGGGTGGTGCGCGACGACCGGGGGCGGCATCGCGAGGGGACCAGCGGAATCCCGCTGACCTGGAACGGCAGCCGGTTCGAGCGCGATCCCGGCGTCCCCGCTCCCACCGCGGTCGATACCGCACCCCGTTCCGGCGACCTGGAACTGCGGATCGCCGCCCTGCACCCGGCCGGGGAACCGCCGCGGCTCGGCAAGATCGTCGAAGCCGCCGTGGCGGTGCTCACCGGCGGTGAGCCGAGCGGCTGGGGTGTCGCCGAGCCGGCGACCGAACCCTGGTCGGCGGCGGAGCTCGGCGCGTTCTGCCGCGACCGCTCGCCAGAAGCGAGCGGGCTGGTCGTCGTCGGCCCCGGCGTGACCGGCCGGTTACGGGTGTCCACAGTGGATACCGGGATGCTCGAAGAGATCGAACTCAGCGGCCCGGCCGCCGGGACGGTGCGGCAGGAGGCCATCGAGACGCTGGTCGCGGCACTCGCTCCGCTCGTCCGGCAGATGCTGGTCGCCGCACACCCCGGCAGGCGGAACGGCCTGCGCTCCAGCACGCCGACCCTGCCCGCCGTGCCCTACGGCGTCCTCATCGGGCACGAAATGCTCGTGGGCGGGAAGGGAACTCCTCCCGATCATGAGGTGAAGATGTACGGCGGAGAGGGCCGTGAGGCCGCGTGGTTCCGGCTCGGCTCCGGCCGCCGGTCCCCCTTCGAGGAACTCGACGGCATCCTCCGGCACTTCATGGACGCGGGGCAGTGACCCGAGACCCGCTCGGCCGGTCTCAGGTCCGGGGATACCGCCGGGCCCATTCCGCGGCATAGCGCTGGTCCGTCGACGGGGACTGCGCCGAGAAGTGCCAAAACGCGTCCCCGGCGACGGTTTCCACCAGATCGGCCGCTTCGAGGCGATCGAGCCACCCGGACGGCAGGCCGGGGATTCCGACCCGCGAGCCGACCACCGCACCGGCGATCGCCCCCGTGATCGCGCTGCGGCCGGAGTGGCCGACAGCGGCCTGTATCGCCCACTCAGCGTCGAAGAACCGTCGCGACACCGCGATCATGGCCCGGCCCAAGGCATCGACGGCGGTGTCTCCCCGGCCCGCCCCGTCCAGCTCTTCGGGATCCGTGCGGACCAGTTCCGTCCGGGCGCGCACCGCGTTGGCCAGCGCGTCCGTCACCGGGCCACGGGCGGGTCCACGCCCGACGATCCGCTGGAGCAGGGTGTGCGGCGGCAGCGGTTCCCCGCGCCGGAACAACTGGCTGAACAGTTCGGCCATCGCCCCGGCCGCTTCCGCGGTGGGCCCGTCGGCGCCCCCGCCCGCCGCCAGCAGGCGTCCCACCTGCGCCACGGTGTCCACATCGGACTCCGGACCGCCACCGCAGAGCGCCGCGACCATCCCGGGCACGAGGAAGGCGACGTCGTCCCCTGTCGACGGCGCGGCCTCTCCCGGCACGCACAGCAGCGGGACCTGGGAAAGCCAGCCGTCGCGCTCTCCTCGTTGGGCGTCTTGCCACCGCTGCGAGGACAAGGCTCCCAGCGCCATCAAGCCACCGGGGGCGGCGCCACTGAACCTCGCGGGCAGGCCGCGCATCAGCCCCTCGGTGTGGAACAGCAACTGCCGGGTCAGCGGGCCGATCGTCCCGGTGGGTTCGAGGATCCCGTCCTCGCCGTACCGCGCCCGGATCTCGGGCAGGCTCATCGTGTCCACGGCCGAACCCAGCGACTCCCCGATGGCGAACCCGGCGAACGCGCCCGCCACCCGGTGCCAGGCGAACTCCGTGCCGTCGGCGTCCTGGCGGAAGAACTTGCCGGAGGTCACCGCGTGCGGCCGGATCCGCCCCGCCGCGTCGTACCCCGCGACCAGGCCGTTGGCTCGCAGGTCGGCCGGCCACCGCTGTCCGGAGAGGTCGTCGTCCGGCGAGTCGACGCCGGCGTGTGCGGCCCTGTTGCGCTGTTCCCAAGCCCGGCCGCGAACGAACCGCTCGCAGTCCTCAGTGGACAGTTCGAATCCGGCGGCCCTGGCTTTGCCCGCCGCCTCCTGGAGCCCGGAGACGGCTTCGGCGAGCCCCAGTTCCGCCCGGATCGCTTCCGCCGCGGCCGCCACTTCCTGGGAGTATTCCGGCGAAACCTCCACGACCCGGACGGCCGCGCGGAACTCGGGCCACCGCGCACGGGTCCGCGTGAGTTCGACGGCGGTGACGACGTCCGACGGGAACGCGCCCGGGTTGATCGCCAGCCCGGTTCCGGGGAACTCCGCGACGAACGACAGCACATCCGTTCGCACCCATTTCGAGGTACCGGGCGGCAGCCGCCTGCGGGAGGTGAACACTCTCAAAGTGCGCGGATTCTCCTGCCACAGCCCGTAAAGAGGCTGCCCGGTCCGGTGGTCGACCGGGTAGTAGAGCTCCGCGCTCAGCAGGCCGGCGAGGTACCGCGGCCGGTCGAACCGGCCTGTCTCCCAGCAGCCGAGCAACTGCTCCGCGGTGGTGTCCATGGCCGGATGACCGAGTCGTTCGGGGCCGAGCCGGTAGTCCGGGTTGACCCGGATCTCGCCGCCTTGGGGGCCGCGTTTGCGCCAGGCCATGACGGCGACGGCGGGGACGCCGAGATGGGCCACTCCGCTGCGCGCGAACTCGGGTTCCACGATTTCCTGCCAGTCGTCCTGACCGGCGACGGCTACCGCGATACTCGGACCGGTGCCGTCGGGGCCGGGATCCGGATGGCGCAGGCTTCCGTCCTCGCGCACGATCAGCGCGGGTTTGGGCACGAGGGCCGCGAGCCGCTCGCCGCCGTCCAGCGCGCGAACCGCGTCGTAGGGCACGAACCAGCCCTCCGGGATCCGCAGCAGGTTCTCGTGGTCGACCCGGACCGCGTGTTCCCCCCGGGTCAGGTCGACCGGATTCCCCGCCCTCAGCCACTGTTCGACCTTGGCGATCGCCTCGGCAGCCCGCACGATCACTCCTCCCGCCGTGTCCCTCACTTGAACTCCCTCACCAGTTTCCACTCGTGGTCCCAGATGCGGGCGGGCCACGTCTGCCCGGCGATCCTGCCCAGCCGCTGGAGCTCTTCCAGCCGTTCACGCGCGCCTTCGGCCGCCTCGTCCCCGATCCCCGTCGCGACGAGCATCCGCACCAGCCAGGCCGGGTCGATCGCCCGGATCGCCGCGAGCACCTCCGCGTCGAACGGCACGTCGAACCAGGCGGCCACGAAGCCGGACCTGATCCCGGCCAGCGGGTCGGCGTAATCCGGGAAGGACTGGCCGTTGTCGATCACGATCGCTTCCCCGGACGGACCGGTCAGGCAGTCGCTCGGGCTTCTGTCCAGACTGGCCGCGACGTAGTCCAGGAAGGCGATCAGCTGTTGCTGCTCGCGAGGATAGGCCGGCACCTCCAGCGCGGGACCGGCGTCTGTGCGCCACACCTGACTGGAACCGGGTCCCAGTGGTCCGTCGATGTACGCGGTCGGCGGGACGGCGTCGGAGCCGACGGCTCGTGCCAGCCGGTACATGGCGTTCTCACGATATCCCTGTCCCGCCAGGGGAAGGTGCGACCCCAACGCGCGAGTCTCCCCCGAAGCCGGCTTGTAGATGGTCCGCGGGTGGTCGGCATAGGTCAGGTGGTAGGTGGCGTTGGCACTCTGGCGACCGTCGCCGAACTCGACACAGTCGAGTGGCTCGGCCGCGGTCATGGCCGCCTCCGCCGCGTCCCCGAACGCTTCCGGCCCCGGCGGTGGGGACGACGGCAGGCCACGCTTCGTCGCCTCGTCGAACAACTCGGCCTGCCGTCGCAGGATCGTCACCTCCAACGCCTCCTCGTCACGCGACAACGGCCTCGTCTGTTCTTCCTCCCGGCCGACGAGTGCGCCGACGGTTTCGTCGAGCGCACGCGCGGTCTCCGCGACCTCCTCGATGGCCTTGAGCCGCAACTGCAGTTCGGCGAGGTGACCACTCGGCGGCCTCAGGGTCAGCCGGAGATCGCGGTAGCCGTCGTGGCGCGGCCGGACGAACCGGTCGTCGAGGCTCACGATCTCCGTCTGCTCGGTGCCGAGCCGCTCACGCACGACGTCCAGTGCCTGGTAAGCCCAGGACACCTTGTCGAACGTCACGAACGCGGACGCGAGGCCGGTGTCCTTCGAAGCGTCGCTGTGACTGCCGGCGGTGCCACCCGCGGCTTCCGCCAGCCAGGCGGCGAAGTCGTCCAGCCAGGCCTGGTCTTCGGGCGACGCGGGGACGGAGCGCACGGGTGGGCTGTCCGGGAACGACACGATGCCTTCACGCACGGCCCTGACCGCCGCCCACTGCGTGCCGGTCAGGTCGATCGGGCCGGGTCGGGGGGCCAGCACGCTCTCACGCAGAATCTCTTCGGCTCCCCGTCGCGCGACTTCGGAAGTCGCCTCCGTGAGGATCTCGGCCTGCCCGCGTGGTGGCAGTTCGGCGTCGGTGAAGGTCAGCAAGCCGATTCCCGTCACACGCTTCGGCAAGCGCATCAGCCAGCCGTTGTGCGGCTCCAGGAAGACGACGCCGTTCGCGTCCCGGCTCACCAGCGCCACATGGTCGCGGACCGACCCGCCGCGTTCGGTGGAGGTCACATGGATGACGGCCAGCGCCCCGGCCGGCCGGTCCATCATCGCGGCGATGACACTGTCGTAGCTCGTGCCGTGATCGTGGTTCCAGGTTCCGCCGAGCCGATCCGAGATGTACCCCAGGCTGGACATCTCCCGCATCCGGTCCACCGGCACCGGCGGCGCGGTCACGTTCTCGCCGCGCAGGCGACGCACGTAGTAGACGACGGCACGGGTGCAGTTGGTCAGGTATCCGTCGTCCAAGGCGTCGGGCGCGTAGTAGTGGGGATTGGTCGCGGGAAGCTGTCCGTGCTTCGAAAGCAGGTAGGAAGCGGCCGCCGCCCACCGGCCGATCACGGTCTTCGCGTGCATCGCGGGCAGCGCGTTGCGCCGTGTCGTCCGGAACAACACGGAGTCCTCGCGCGGCACGGCCGCCGGATTCCGGGTCTCCCGGTAGGCGACATGGCCGATTTCCCGCGCGTGGACGGCTTCCACCTCGGCCGGCCCGAGGGACACATCGTCGTCCTTGCCGTTGTAGCCGGTTCTTTCCGGCGAAACCACGGCGCCCCGAGGCTCCGGCAGGTGAAGATCTCCTCGCGGCGGCCGGACGCCCGCCGGCGCGCCGACCGGCGGCAGCTCCACATCGGTGAAGGGCAACAGATCGAGCCCGACCGGGTCCTTCGGCAGGCTCAGCAACCAGCCGTCCTGCGGGTCGAGGAAAACGATCCTGCCCTCGTCGTTGGCCACCAGCGCGGCATGCCGTTCGACCCGCCCGCCTGCCAGGCGATACTCCATCGCCAGCACTGCCATCGCACCGGAAGGACGGTCCAGCATCGCGGAGATGACACTGTCGTAGCTCGTGCCGTGGCTGTGCTCCCAAGTCCCGCCGAGCCGCTCCGAGATGTACTCCAGCGTGCCCAGCACCGCGGAATCCGCGGGCCGCAACGGCGGAGCCGTCACGTCCTCCCCTCGGAGCCTACGCACGTAATAGACGACGTCGCGGGTGCAGTTGGTCCGGTAGCCGTCCAGGTACGCGTCGGGTGCGTGATAGTTCGGGTTCGTGAGAGGAAGTTCGGGATGGTGCTCCCGGATATACCGCTCGATGCCGGACTTTCCCGCGCCCGGAATACCCGCGTGGATCGCCGGAAGGACGTGCTGCCCCGTGGTGCCGGGCGCCAGGTCGACATGGCGACCATCCCCGTCGGGATGGGTCTCGCCCCCCGCTCGCGGAGGCGAGCCCTGCCACCCTCCCCGGTGATCGATCGAGTTCCGCCGGACCGGCGGATCGCGGTACTGGAGGTGTCTGACAGCGGCTTCCTCGGCTCGTTTCACCTCCGGGTCGTCGCCAGGACGGCGGGGGGCGTCCGGCGCCGGGTCCAGTTCCTTGGGCCACTCTGGCGAGTACAGCCAGCGGTACCGGTCGATGGCGTTGCTCAGATCGGCGTTGGCCTCCCAGACCGGCAGGCCGTTCCCGGTCCGGTGATGGTCGTCGAGGTACGTGGCCGCCCGTTCGGCGAGGGCGACGAGTTCCACGATCGCCAGCCGTCGCTCACCGAGTGTCCGGTAGTCGCCCCAATCCCGTCGAGGCCGGTTCGGGTCCAGCCGCACCGCCTCCGCGCCGAGGGAGCGCCGCAGGTCACGGAGAGCGTCTCGGTAAGCGTTCGCCCAGTTCCCGTACGGATAGTCGTGCGCGTTGATCCTGATCGCGGTGAACTCCGGGACGACCGTCCGCACCGGGCCCGCTTGGCGCTCGACCGACCGGCCGGGCCGCTCCAGCTCGGC
Organism: Amycolatopsis sp. NPDC051071; assembly: GCF_040682875.1. Taxonomy (NCBI): domain Bacteria; kingdom Bacillati; phylum Actinomycetota; class Actinomycetes; order Pseudonocardiales; family Pseudonocardiaceae; genus Amycolatopsis; species Amycolatopsis sp. NPDC051071. Next base: position 23,210 of record NZ_JBFBBY010000015.1, read on the forward strand.
CGTCACCGTCGCGGCGGAGAGGATCACCTGGGAATCCACGAAAGCCGACGCGGCCATCTGCACCGCGACGCGTTCGGCCGCCTTGCCCTGGTTGGTCTCGGCGATGTCCTTGTCGCTCAGTTCCAGTTCGTGTCGCCGGTGCCACCACTTGCGCCAGCCGACCACCGGACCGAACAGACCCGCCGTCATCGCGGCCACCGCCAGTGATTCGGTGACACCGAAAGCTTCCACGAAACCGACGGTCACGCTGGCGCTGACGAACGAAACCCTCGTGTAGGTCTTCACGAACTCGGCGCGCGACGCGAAACCCGGCCGGGTCTCGGACGGCAGCGCGCCCGGGACGACCGAGCGCACCTGCTCCGCCCGCGGTTGCCCGAGGAAGGGAAGCGCCTCGCGGAACCGCCTCAGCAGGCCGGGTCGCGGCGGGGCGATCATCTTCTCGACCTGCTCGAGCAACGCCATGCGTTCCGCGTACACATCCGGCCTCATCAGCCGTCGGATGTCCCGCTCGTCGAAGGCCCTTCTGTCCACTGTGTACCCGAGCTCGAGCTGGTCCAGCTTGTTCAGCTGCCAGATCGCGATCGGCAGCATGAGCAGGCTCTTCCCGGCCCCGTAGGCGGCCAGCGCCTGGAACAGCGTCAGATGCTGGGACAGCATCGCGGTGTTGTCGATCGTGCCCGACGCGGTCGACCGCAGTCCTCGCCGCAGGATCTCGCTGAAATACTGGGAGAAGTCCGGCAGATTGGCCATGATGCCCAGCTCGGGCATGGGCAGGTGGGCGTTGTGCGGGTCGGGGATCTCACTCGGCTCGGGCGGCCGCTCCAGACCGAGCCGCTGCCCCATGGCCGCGTAGACGTCCGCCTCGGCCTTGTCCAGGCCCCTGGCCCGCTTGTCGATCTCCTTGAGTTCCACCCCCTTCTGGACGCGGGTCCTGGCGCGCTCGGCGAGCGGCAGGAAGACCGCGGCGCCGACCGCGTACACGGTGAGGCTGAGCCAAGAGGCCAGTCCGATTCCCGTGTCCGCCCAGATTTCGAAGGGCACGGAGGCCACGGTCCCCGCGCCGAGCGCGGTCAATTGCGGGACGCTGAACCGTGCCCCGTGTTTGCGCAGGGGCTGGGCGAGATCGGGTCTCGGCCCCATCGCCTGCTTGTCCGCCGGGACGTCGTGGCCCTCTTCCGGGGCCCAGCCCAGTACCTCCAGCAACGAACGCACCCGTTCGGCGGGCGCCGCGACGGCGTCGATCTCGCGGGCTTTGGCGTCGTACTTCCGTACCTCCGCGACCTGCGCGTCCTTCTTGATCTCCCATTCGCGGGCGAGGAAACCGCTGTAGACGGCGTTGACGAGGCCGAAAACGCCCCACGCCAGGCCGCTGGCCGGCGAGCCCGCCGCCGCGAAGACCACCGCCGCGCTCCCGGAAGGCAGGAATCCGGTGATGAGCCCGGTGGCGACATGGGTCCGGGTCACCGGGTAGCCACCCGTGACCGTGGGCGGCAGGTGACGCTTGATCAGCGACGTGACGGGTTCACGTGCCAACGCGGCCAGGCGGTGACCGTGGTTCGCCTGGTTCGGGTCGAGGCCGAGTTTGCCGAGTACGTCCCGGATTTCCTTCCGGAGGCGGAATCGCTGGGGCAGGTTCCATCTAGCGCTGTCGAAGGCGCGAGCGAGGACGACGAGCTGGGCCAGATAACCGCGGTCGGCGGCGGTCGGCCGCGGCAGGCCGTCCAGATTCCCTTCCGGGCTGAGGAATCTCGCGCCGGGGTCGGCGGTGGGTTCGCCGGTCAGGTTCGCGTACCCGGCGATGAGCCCGTGCACGGCCACGCGGAGGGCGACCTCGAGCGGCATCCGGGTCGACGCGGCGATCTTGATGGTGCCCAGCGCCGGGCCGTGGTCCGGATGCCGTCGCGGTACCGACCACTGGCCGGCCGCGTCCTCGAGATCGGCGAGGTCGAGGACGACGCCGATCGTGCGTCCCCGCGGATCGGCGATCGTGATCGACCGGGGGTCCTGGCCGACGATCGTCATCCCGGCGACTTTCACCGCTTCGGGGAACGCGTCCCACAACGCCTGCTGGATCTTCTCGGGATAGGTCTTCCCCCGCACCGGCTCGCCCGCCTCGATGGGGACCGGGCCTGCCGGGGCGGGCGCGGGAGCGGGCTGGGGCGCCGGAAGTGCGGCCGGTGCGGCCGACGGCACCGAGGCGATCGCCGCGGTCAGCTGCCGGGCGAGGACGCCGAACCGCTCCGGATGTCCCCGCAGGTCCGCGATTTGTTCGAGAATCCCGCCCTGGTGGGTGGTCAGACCGGAGACTCGGTCGATGAGTTCGCCGGTTGCCGCGGCGGCGCCGACGGCCGTGATCAACTCCGAGAAGGCGCGTTGCGCGGTGGTCGGAAGCGCGTGCCAGACCGGAGCCCACTCCGGCGGAAGCCCGGCCGGAGGGGCCACTTGTGCCAGCCAGTGGGCCAGCGCCTCGCCCGTCTTCTCCGGGAACCCGTTCTTTCGTGCCAGCAACGTCGTGAAGTTCTTCAGCACGGGAAACCCGGCCCTCGGCCCCACCTCCGCGGCGAGATCCGCGAGCGCACGACGGTCCTCCGCCCGCAACGCCGCCCAGAAACCCGCCAGTCCAGCGGGTAACCCCGGCGGGGTGGGCACTCCGCCGTGCCGCGGATGCGGTGCCTGCCGCTGCGGATGCCGTGGTCGCTTTCCCGGTTGCCACGGGACACCCCAGTCGAGGGGACGGGGCCCGCCGCCGACCATGGGGTCCGGCCACATCAGGTCCGCCGGACCGCTGTCCGGCCGTGGCGGCGGTGGCGGCATTTCGGGCTGGAGCGACGGTGAAGGCGCCGGGTACTTGGCCGCGAACGCCGCCGGATCGGCCTTGAACTCTCCGACGGCCGGAGTCTCGATCCGCGGGTGTCGCGGATCGACGACGGCCCGCCGGATCCGGCCCGCGTCACTCTCGTGGCCGAAGCCGATCTCCCGCAGCTGCCCTGACAGCGTGGCCCGGCCCGCTTCACCGAGACGACCGGCCTCGATGCCGATGACCCGGCTCATCCAGAAGGAATCCCATTCGGCCGACGGCACCCGCAACGAACGCGGAACGACGTCGACGCGCAGTTCCCGCGGTACGACCGAATCCACGGCCCCCGCTCGCAACGCCTCGACCACCAGGAGTTCGCCGCTGCGCCCCTGGAACTCGTGCGAAGCCTGCATCAGGGTCTCGAACCACTCCCCGGCGAGGCCCCGGTACAGGTTGACGGGCTTCGGCTCCTGCATTCCGTGGACCACGCTCTCGTGCACCAGAGTGGTGACGAGCTCACCAAGGCCGACCTCCGGGCGAATCAGGCTCAGTCCCAGTTCGGGCAGCGCCACCGCACGCCGTTTCAACTGGCCGAAGAGCTTGTCCTCGCCGATCTGGGCCAGGATTCCGTCCCGCATCGGATGGCTCGCGATGGACCGGCCGTCCCAAGGGACCGCCGATTCCGTGAGGCGGTGCGCGAAATCCACTCCCTCCGCACCGAACAGCGCTTCGAGCCAGTGGCGCGTGATCGCCCGTGTCACCACGTCGAACCGGCCGTTCCCGCTCACCGACGGCCGCAGGAAGCGCATGCGGTGCGGATCGAGGAGATCGAACTCGACGACCTCCACCCAGCCGGGCACGGGGGAATCCGCGTGCTCCCTGGCGTACGCGCGCAGGGAATCGCTGAGGGCGCGCAGAGTCTCCAGCACCGGCCGCACGTCCTGCGTGCGTTCCGCCGCGGCGATCGAGTCCCGCAACTCGGCGGCCTTGCCGGCGAAGCCCGCCCAGGACGTCGTCCGCCGCTGGACCTCCTCGTGCGAGAGCGAGCCCAGCGCCGCTTCCTGTTCCAGCAAAGCCGACACCTTTGGCGCGGCCTCTTCGAGCTGCTTCGGAAGCTCGTCCGGAGGATGCGAACCGGGCTTGTTCCCGGCATCGAGGAAAACGTCGAAGTACTTTTTCGCGAGGAGCATCTTCTCGTCGATGGAGTACGCCTCGTCGCCGAGATCCCTGAGCAACGGTTCGAGCTTCTCGGGCATGGTCTGCCGGACCCGGTCGAGAAGATCGCCGAACTCGCGGCGGAAGGCCGGGAGTTCGGGCGCGTAGGCGTCCATCGCCGCCAGGAGCGCGCGTTCCGCGTCGGTCAGATCCCAGCCACGCGTGATCCCGATCGCCACGTTGTCCAGGTGGTTCTCTCGCGCCGCCGGGGACCACGCCCGGCGCTCGACGCCGTCACCGAGCAGATCGGCCAGCCTGCTCGCGTCGACGGCTGCCGCCGTACCGACCTCCTTGAGGTACCCGAACAATTCCGGGTTGTTCTCCTTGAACACCGCGAAGACTTCGTCAGAGGCGACCGACGGCCCCGCCTCGGCGGCAAGCCGCTCGTACATCCCGGCCATGACATCGGCCAGCGCGCGGAACTCGGTCAGCCATTCGGCTTCCGTGATCTCCTTCGGCTCCGGGGGCTTGTTCTCCGGTTTCGACGCCATCGGCTCGCGGGGAGGAGCGGCGAGCAGCTTGCCCTTGAGCCGCGGGTTCGGCGTCAGAAGGGTGAACGGCGAGTCCTTCCCCGGTGTTCTTGGCCCTTCCCAGTTCTGGCGGTACAGCACGCCGGCGAACCGTCGTCCCGGCCCCTCCGTCAACCGCCGGGTGATCTCCCGCAGGCCGGACTGGTCGTTCCACGCCGCCGGACCGTTGACCACCAGGAAATCGCGTTTGCCGAAGGGCCGGTTCGCGAGGTCTTCCCGCGCCCGCCGCAGCAGATCCTGATGAGCGGCGTCACCGGAGCCGCGGAGGTCGGCCACCATGACCCGTGCCAGGCCGCCGTCGGCGAGCCGGACGACGACCCACGGGAAACCGGTTGGCCTGCCGTGCGCGTCCCGGTTCGCGGGCACGACGTGGACGATCTCGGCGCCCACGAGCATCGCGTCGGTGAGTTGCCCGGTGTCCAGCCGGCGTAGATCGCCCTCGAGCGCTCGCTCCGGCCAGTGCCGCTCGACGAACTGCCTCGCCCTCGCCGCCGCTTCCTCGCCAAGGGCCTTGGCCAGAGCCGGCGAACGCACCGGGCGGTCTGCCGTCGCTTTCTCCGGGAAGGAATTCTTCGTATGCGGCAGGGAGTCCAACACCGTGTACGGAGCCGCTTTCGCTTCCCTGCCCTGGAATTCGCGGTGCTGGAACACCACGTCGAAACCGATGTCCATCAGCTCTCGAGACAGCGAGGCCGATTCGGGGTCCTTGCCGGCCGGGTGCCTGCCGTCGAGCACGGCACTGTTCCGCACGCCTTCCGGTGCCGCGTCGAGCCAGGCCCTTGCCCGGTCCATCGCTTCGCGGCGGGCCGCGGACCCCTCGCGAAGATCGCGCGCCGGGACGATCAGGATCCGCAAGCCGGTGAGCCCGGCCAGCCGGCCCGCTACTTCCACCATCCCGGTCGGCTCGCCCCGCTCGTCGAGCACGGGCCGCGGTCCGCCCTCGATCTCCGCACCCGCGAGCCAGCCGGGATTCTCCAGGAGCAGCTCGTACAAGGCGTCCAGCGCCGGGTCTTCCCCGCGGACCCGCTGTGCCCGGTAGGCGAGGATCTCGCGGATCGCGGCCCGTTCGCTGTCGCTGAGCGGGTTCTTCACCGGATCGGCGAGATACGCCGCGAACCGCCGGAGAGCGTCGATCTCCTGGTGCTCCCGCACCGTGGCGTCGGCGAATCCCCAAGGGCCCAGCGAATTCGGCATTCTCTGTGGCCCGAGTGTTCCGCCGCCGCCACGTTCCGGTCGTACCGTCCTCGGTTTCTCCGGCCGCGTGCCGGTCATCTCCGCCAGCCGCTCGCCGAGCCATTCGCGCTCTTCGTGTTCCTCCAGGAACTTCAGCTTTTCGGCCAGATCGGCGTCACGGGAAATCATCCTGCGCGGCTCGCCGGGCCGAGGGTGCAGGATGAGCCGGTCGATGATCTCGTCGAGAACGCGGTGCAGCACCTGCGCGGCGTTCCAGCCGAGTCCGGCGGCCAGGTTCCGCAGCGCCTCGCGCTCCGTGTCGGTCAACTGCTCCAGTACTTCGGGCGGTACTTCGGCGAGGGGGTCGGTGTCCGGGTCGACGCCACCGTCGTCCCTTCCGGGCCAGGCGGGGATCTCCGGCGCCGGCGGGCCCTGCCGGTCGATCCGGAGGGGGAACTCTTCGGGCCACCCGGGAACCGACGGCCGCGCAACGCCCGGAGCGACGGGGTCGCCGGGACGAGCGGGCGTCTGGGGCAACGCGGGAGAATCATGCTCCGGGCGTGCGGGAAGCTCGATCGGCGCCGGCTTTTCCGGCTGCGGCGGCCGGTGGAGGGGAAGATCGGGGGCAGGCGGCTTCCCCGGTACGGGGCCCGGAAAGTCGCCAGGCGGCACGGGGGTCACCGGGACGGTGGGGAGTCCGTGCGACGGCGCGGGATCCCACGGACGTGTGGGCCGGTGGTCCAGCCGCTTCGGCTCGGTGAACTCCGCGGGCCGTGTCGCCGGGAATCCGTCGGGAGGGCGAGGTACGACCTCGGGCTGCCGCACCGAGGGAAACGCCGCGGGAGGACGCGTTCGAGCGGCCTCGCGCGTTGTCGTCGTCTCGTCGGCGGCTCGCGACAGCGGGCCCGCGGCCGGACCGTCGGCCGCGCGACCGGGCTGCCGCCCCGGGGCGTCCGGCTCCGGGGTGATCCGCGTCGGACGCGGCGGCGGCGAAACCGGTGGCTCCGCGGGAAGACGGGCCGAATCCCCTTCCGGTAGCCGCTCCTCGCGCCAGATCTTCAAGCTTTCCGGCTCGGGACGGGCCAAGCCCGCCGCGTCTTCCTGCTTCGCGACGCGGTCCGCGCTTCTCGCGGGATCGGCGAGTCCCGTGGTGTAGTGAGGCTCGGCATCGCGAAGCCCGGCGACGGACGCATGAGGCAACGGCTTGGGCGACACGGTGGTCGACCCCGATCGATCCGCGCCTCGCGCCGGCGCGGCTTCGTGCGCGGCCGAGGGGACGGTGCCTTCGAGAAGGCCGACCGCCGACGAACGCGGCGCGGCCGCCGCACCACTGCCGTCACCCGGCACCGGTCCCGGTTGCTTCGGGTTGCCGCCGCCCGGCCCCACGCCGTCGATGGGGCCGTCGTCGTCCCCGTGACGCTTGGCGTATTCGTCCGGCATGTGCTTCTTCGCGAACTGGTCGATCGGCGTTTCGAACCGCTCGCGCCGCTCCCGGAGCGCCAATTCGTCGTCCTTGACCCGATCGGCGGGGCCGCCGTCCTCGCCGTGCCGGTCGCCTCGCGACCCGTCCCGCGATCCGTCCCGGTCGCTGCCCACACCGTCCTTCGACCCGTGGCCCGCCTCGTCGTGAACCGGATTCCGACGATCGACCGGCGCTTCTTCCCCGTGCTTCCCGGCGCGGGTTTCGCCTGGCTGTCCGGTCCCGCGGTCGCGGAGTCCATCCAGAACCTTCGCGGGCGCCGGCCCTTCGCGTCCGAGGTTCTTCAGGTCGTTCCGGGCCATGTTCGCCGCGTCACGCCCGATCGCGCCACCCGCGACGTCTTCCTTCGTGACGGAGTCACGGGACAGCGTCGGCGGCGGAGGATCGACGTCCGCCTTGCGCATCGAGTCGATGATCTCCATGCGGAGGCCGTGGCCGATATTGGGCGAAACGTGCCCCGTCGCCCGCCAGAACGCGAATTCCTCCCGCACCCTCGGCGGGTAGCCGGAATGAGCGGACTCCGTCCACGCCTTGTCGAACAGACCGCTCTGCCCGGGGCCGAGCTGATCCCGGAGGCCGTGCGGTGGCGAGTCCACGCTCGGCTGCGCGTGCCCGGTCTGGCCGTCGAGACCGTCACGGGACGGGGAGGCGTCGGCCCGGTCACCGCCGCGGTGGGACTCCGACGGCGCCTTCGGCTCGGCGGCGGCCGGCTCCGGGGCCGGCGGGCGGTCCGCCTGAGGTACGGGATCCTGCCCACCATGCCGATTCGGGGTGGCGCCGTGCTGTTCGGCAGGCGTTCCACCGTGTGGCGGAGCGGACCTGGGTTCCGGAGCGTGTAAGGAATCGCCGAGGGAAGTGGCCGCTTTACTCGTCGGCGAGTGCTCGGCCAAGTCGGCGAATTTCTTGTCGATGCCTTGCCGGAGCCCCTCCTTCTCGGCCGGGGTGGGACGCACCGGCTCCCCGTCGCGCGGGTTGGGTGGCGACGGCTCCCTGTCACGCGGTGGCCCCGGGTTCGGGGGTTCGGAGCCGCCCGCGTTCGGCGTCTTCTCGACCGGTCCCGGGGGAGGCGTGGAGTCCTTGCCATGGGGGACACCGGGCGCGGCGTCTTCCGCCCGGCGGGAACTCCGGAAGTCGTCGACGACATGAGCCGCCTTGCCAAGGCCGTATTTCGTCACTCCGGTGAGATTCGCCTTGCTGACGACATCCCCGACCTTGTGGAGCCCCTTGGGGAATCCAGTGAGGTCGGCCGCTTTCGCGCCCTTTCCCAAGGCACGCGCGCCGCGGGCGATGCCCGCACCGGCGCCACGGGTACCGAGCAGGCCGGCGACGTTCCCAGTGGTGTATCCCAGTGCGTGCTTCCAGTCGGTCTTCCATTCGTCATAGGCGATGAAGTTCTTGCCGAATTCCGTGAGCGTGTCACCGAGCACGCCGTCGAACAGCTTGTCGTCGACGAACTGGCCCAAATTCGGGTCGAGGCCGTACAACGCCGCGCCGCCGACCAGCAGGCCGAGGTTTCCCCATGCCTGCTCCGCGTTGTAGACGGAAAAGCCGCCCTCGCCGTAACCGGCCAGCCCGGCGAGCGCCTTGAGCTGGACGACGGCCGAATCCCAGAGGCCGCCGAAAAAGCCGTCGTGGGGGGTGGTGTCGGGCGTCGACGGATGCAGCATGTTGTGCGCGGTATCGCTGATCATCTTCTTGATGTCCTTGGCCACCCCCTCCGCCAGCTTTCGCCGGTAGTAGCCCCTGACATACGGGAGATTGCAGCCCAGCGCGAGGTAGATCAGGTGGTTGCGGTCGTAGGTGTCGTGGATCTTGTCCTTGATGTCGACGAGGAGGTTCGCGTAGGACTCGTACGCGCCGCCGAGGGAATCGAGGCCGCCGGCGATCTGGATGATGCCGTTCTCGCCGTTGTTGTTGTTTTGGACGAGATCGCGCATGCCCGCGCCACCCCTGTCCCGCCACGCGCTGCTGTGCAGCTGGGTCACGACGTCGTTCGTGCGTGTCACGGCTTGCCGCACGTGATTCGCGCCCGCTTTGAACCCCTCGGCCTTCTCCTGCGCGTGGACCGCGCTGTCCGGGGGGTAGTAGTCGTCGACGGTCCCGCCGCCTTCAGACAGGATCAGGTTCCAGAAATCGCCCGACGGCGGGCCTTTGTCCTCCATGACCGCGAGCGCCGATCAGCTGCGGACCGACGACCAGATGGCACTGGCCGCCTCGGCGTCATGGGCCACGTAGACCGGCACCAGCAGCTCGCCGAGTTCCGCGACGTTGACGTAGAAGCCGGGAACCGACGCCACGGCCGCCCTGGCCTTGGTCGGCGCGAATTCCCCGTCCTTGCCCTTGAGCAGGCTGGTGAACGCCTCGCCCAGCGGACCGCGGCCGACCTGGTTGGCGGAGACGATCCGGTTGTTGTCACGGGTCCAGGCGTCGCGAAGATCGGCGGACGCGCCACGCAGATTCCCCATGAAGGAGCCGGTCGCCTCGGGATCCATGTCGGCGGCGTCGTCACCGTTCAGGCTCAGCCAGGTCATCGGTGCTCCCCCGCGATCTGCCGGTCGAGTACGTGCAAAGCGGGCCCGAACCGCAAATCGGCCGGTCCAGGCTCGGGGTTGTCCGGCAGGTGACCGGCGACGAGCGCCGCACACTGCTCCTGGGCGCGTGCGGCGGCGCGGTGGATCGTGTCCTTGATGGACCGCGCCAGCTCGGCGGAGTCGGGAACGCGATAGATACGCGGATCAAGGCGCAGCTCGACCAGCTCGCCGTAGCCGCCCGCGGTCGCGCTGATCAACCCGTCATCGGATTCGGCGGTCGCCCGCAGTTCCGCGATCCGCTCCTGGGCCACCCGGAGCTCCCCGGCCATTCGCCGGTAGTCGTCGTACCTGTTGACGGACGTCTCCATGGTGCCTCCCACCTCTGTCTCCGGCCCAGTTTGCGGCCGTCACGCGCCGGTCGCGGGCCCGTGGCAGGTTGCGGCCAGCCGAGGCCGGTACGCCGGTCGCCGTCCGACCATTGCCAGGGTGAAGAGACATCGGATACTCGTCGCCGCGACGGCGTTTGCCGTGCTCCACTGCGGCACCGGCGTTGTCCCGGCGTACGCGGCCCCGCCCGGGGAGGCCTGCCGTGATCCGGAGCCGGCGCACGCCGAGGTACCGGCGGAGCCCTGGGCCCAGCGCCTGCTCTCCCCCGAAAAAGTCTGGCCGCGAAGCCGGGGCGCCGGCGTACTGGTCGCGGTGGTGGACTCCGGGGTCGATGCCGACCACCCCCAGCTCAGCAGAGCCGGGAAAGTCCGCCATGGCCGGGATTTCTATCTGCCGGGCGGGCTGCCGGGCTCGTTCGACTGCGTCTCGCATGGCACCGGGGTGGCCGGGGTCATCGCCGCCGATCCGGTACCGGGCATCGGTTTCCACGGGATCGCCCCGGACGCGGAGATCCTCCCGGTGCGGATCACCGACCGTGACCTGAGCGACCAAGGCGGCTCACTGCGGATCGACCCGCAGGTGGTGGCCAACGGGATCCGGTACGCGGCGGACCAGAACGCGAAGGTGATCAACCTTTCGCTGGCCGGGCTGAGTGACTTCCCGGTCATCCGCGACGCGGTGGCGTACGCCGTCTGGAAGGACGCGGTGGTCGTCGCCGCGGCGGGAAACGCGCAGCGGGACACGAATCCCGGGCTGCCGTCCTACCCGGCGGGATATCCCGGTGTGCTCGGGGTGGGCGCGGTGGACATCGACGGCGCACGGATGACCGCTTCGCAGATCGGCCCCTACGTCGGGATCATGGCGCCGGGCGCGAAGGTACTCGCCACGACCCGCGTGGCAGGCCACGCCTACGTCGACGGCACCAGTTTCGCCGCGCCGTTCGTCTCCGCGACGGCCGCGCTGGTGCGGTCCGCGTGGCCTGAATTGTCGGCCGCACAGGTGATCCAGCGGCTGAAGGCGACGGCGAGCCCGGCACGGGGCGGCCGGGCGAGCGACGCGTACGGCGCGGGACTGGCCGATCCCTACCGCGCGGTGACCGACGGGCTCGATACGGCCAAGCCCGCGGCCATGCCGGCGTATGTCCCGGGGCCGGTCGACCAGGCCGCACTCGACCGCGCCGAGAGGGTGCGGGCGACCGGCACGGCCGCGAAATGGCTGACCACCGCGGCGATCGCCGCGATCGTGCTGGCCGCGCTGGGGGTGGCCGTCGTGCTACGCGGACGACGTCGCCGCTGGCGTCCCGGCCGGGTGGCACCACTGCCGGCCGAGCCCGCGACGATCGAACCGCCGGAGCAGATGTTCCTGCTCCCCAAGTGGTGAAAGAAGCCCCGGCGAGCCAGGCTCGCCGGGGCTTCCGTCCTCAGTGGACATCTTGCTCAGAGTGACTTGAGCACCTGTGCCGCCTGACGGGGCGCGTCCAGCAGGGTTTCGAACGCGTTACGCGTGCCGTGTGCCTGCCCGATCTGGGTATTGAAGGTTTCGCTTGCCTTCGCCATGTCACTGTGCACCTGCTGCAGCAGCTCGTGACCGAACCCGGAGCGAACGTCCGAGTCGTACAGGTACGCGAATTGCTGCCGCTGCTGGTCGACGTTGTCGATCTGGTCGTTCGCGTCGGAGGTGATGGTGCTCGCCATCGTTTCGCCGGTTTCCCGGTGTGCGGTGACGCGGTCGGAATTCATCGCCATTACCAGTCTCCTTTCCGGATTACATCCTGGCCGCGAGGCCGTAGGTCGCCGATCCCTGTGCCAACCGCGACGCTTCCGAGTCGTGGTCGACGATGATGCCCGCCGCGGTCATCATCCCGTCCGAAGTGTCGGTCGTCTGCCCGACGTGGACACCGGTCTCCCCGCGCCGCGACGTATCCACGTCACACATGGCGGGGACGAACGTCCCACTGCACGCGGCCGCTCCCTCGTCGACCGCGCTCGCGACCCGCTTGGAGCCGTCCGCCATGGTCTGGCCGAATTCCGAGAAACGCGACGACTGGGCGCGCAACGCGGCGGTGTCGTCGTCGATCAAATCCCAATACGACATGCTCGGTTCTCCTTTCCGTGCCTTCGCACTCTTCCGAGAGGCTAGGTCGCCGGGACGCCGCACCCGGGCCAACGGCAAGTTCCTGCCATCGCCGCCGGGCGGAGCCGGTCTTCGCGGACGATCGGTGACGTGGCGACAATCATGGTGAAACGGCCGAGCCGTCGGCCCGCTCCGGAAATGCCTGCCGGTGAGCTGATCCTGCAGCCACCGCCGGAGATCCCGCCGCCGCCCGCGCGGCAGTGGACGCAGATCTTCATGGTGCTGCCGATGGTGGCCATGATGGCGGCGATGCTGCTGATGTACTCCGGCAGCATGACCGGGCAGATCCGGTTCGTCATCTACGGCCTGATGGGCGTCGGCATGCTCGGCATGGTCGTCACCGGCTTCCTGCAGGGCGGCGGGCCGAGCAAACGAGAAATGGCCTACGCCCGGCGGAAGTACCTGCGCCATCTGTCCCAGCACCGGTTACGGCTGCGCCGATCGGTGCGACGGCAGCGCGAGGCGATGGAATACCTGCATCCCGACCCCGGCACGCTGTGGTCGCTGGCGTCGAGCTACCGGCTGTGGGAGCGGCGCAAGAACGACCAGGATTTCGGCATCGCCAGGATCGGGCAGGGGCCGCAGGCACCCTCGCTCGGCCTGATCGCACCGGACACCAAACCACTCGAAGAGCTGGAACCGTTGTCGGCACTGGCTTTGCGCCGGTTCATCACCACCTACACCACGGTGGGCAGGCTGCCGATCGCGATCGCGGTCAACGGCTTCAGCCGGATCTTCCTCCGCGGTGACCGCGAAGCGTCGCTCGGTGTCCTGCGCGCGATGCTGGCCCAGCTGGCCACCTTGCACTCCCCGGACGACCTCCGGATCGCGGTCTGCGTCGGTGAGGACCGGCGTGCCGACTGGGACTGGGTCAAATGGCTCCCGCACGCGCTGCATCCGGAGCGCACCGACGCGCTCGGCCCGCTGCGCCTGGTCGCGCCGGGTATCCAGGGCCTGGAATCGATGCTGGAGGAGGAACTGGGCAAACGTCCGCGTTTCGACCCCGAGGTGGACGTCCGCGTCCACGGGCCGCACGTCGTGGTCGTGCTCGACGGCGGATCGATCGCCGGCTCCGATCATCTGATGACCGGCGGTGGCGTGGAAGGCGTGACGGTGGTGGACCTCACCACGATGCCGCCACGGGCACTGGACCGGACCTCGGTGGTGCTGGCGGTGGACGCCGGCCGCGCGCTGGTCAGCGAGACCATCGACGGCGAAGCCCCGCTCGGGCAGGCGGATACGCTGGGTCCTGTCGCGGCGGAGGGGCTGGCCAGGCAACTGGCCCCGCTTCGCCTGACGGCGGGCCTGCGGGGTGAGGCTCCGCTGACCTCGGAGCTGGGGCTGGCCGAACTGCTGCAACTCGGTGATCCCTACGACTTCGACCCGGCCGACACCTGGCTGCCCCGGCCGAACCGGGACCGGCTGCGGGTGAAGCTCGGCATCCAGGAGGACGGCGCCCCGATCGAAATCGATCTGAAGGAATCCGCCCAGGAAGGGATGGGACCGCACGGTCTGCTGATCGGGGCGACCGGATCCGGTAAATCCGAGCTGTTGCGGACCCTGGTGCTGGCGCTGGCCGTCACGCATCCGCCGAACTCGTTGAACTTCGCTCTCGTCGACTTCAAGGGCGGGGCCACCTTCGCCCGCTTGGACGCGCTCCCGCACACCAGCGCGGTGATCACGAACCTCGCCGACGAACTGCATCTGGTCGACCGGATGACCGACGCGATCAATGGTGAGCTCATCCGCCGTCAGGAACTGTTGCGTGCGGCGGGGAACTTCTCCTCCTTGCGCGACTACGAGAAGGCACGGGCCGCGGGCGCACCGCTGCCCGAAGTGCCGACGCTGCTGGTGATCTGCGACGAGTTTTCCGAACTGCTGTCCGCCAAACCCGATTTCATCGACATGTTCGTCCAGATCGGCCGCGTTGGCCGATCGCTGGGGGTGCACCTGCTCCTCGCGTCACAACGACTCGACGAAGGCAGGCTGCGCGGCCTGGAGGCACACCTTTCCTATCGCGTCGGACTGCGGACCTTTTCCGAAATGGACAGTCGCGCCGTGCTGGGCGTCGCCGACGCGTTCCACCTGCCCCGCGCACCGGGACACGGCTTCCTCAAGGTCGGCACCGAGCCGATGGACCGGTTCCGCGCCGCGTACGTCTCCGGCGTCTACCAGCGTGACACCGGGATCCCGGTGCAGTCCACCGGACACGACCAGCTTGAACTGCACGAGTACACGACCTCCTATGTCGCTCCGGAGGTCGGCTTCGACGAAGAAGAGGAGGCCACCCCCACCGACGACGACACGGCTGTCGGCGAGACGCTCCTCGACATCCTGGTCGACCGGCTGGAAGGCCAAGGCACTCCCGCGCACCAGGTGTGGCTGCCGCCGCTGGACGAGTCGCCGACCCTGAACGGGCTGCTGCCCGGACTGGTCGTCCACCCTCAGCGCGGGCTCACTCCCGTGGCGCCCGAGCTGGCAGGCACGCTCCGGCCGGTGCTCGGCATCGTCGACCGGCCGTTCGAGCAGCGGCGGGATCCGCTGGTGCTCGATCTCTCCGGCGCGGCAGGCCATCTGATGGTGCTCGGCGCGCCGCAGACCGGCAAGAGCACCGCCGTGCGCACGCTGATCGCCAGCCTCGCGCTTTCCCATACCCCGCGCGAAGTCCAGTTCTACTGCCTGGACTTCGGCGGCGGCACCCTCGCTTCGATCAGCGGCCTCCCCCATGTCTCCGGGGTCTCCGGGCGGCTCGACACCGGCGCGGTCCGCCGCACGGTCGCCGAGGTGGCCGCCCTGCTGGCCCAGCGGGAACGGATGTTCGCCGAACACCGGATCGACGGCATCGTCACCTACCGGCGGCTCCGTGCCGAGGGCAAGTTCCCCGAAGACCCGCACGGTGACGTCTTCCTGATCGTCGACGGCTGGCTGACGCTGCGCAACGACTTCCCGGAACTGGAGGACATCGTCAACGACATCACCGCGCGCGGCCTATCCTTCGGCGTGCACGTGGTGGCGTCGTGCACCCGTTCGTTCGACCTGCGGATGAACGTGCGGGATCTGTTCGCCAGCAGGCTCGAACTGAAGATCGGCGACCCGATCGACTCGGCCATCGACCGCCGCGCCGCGATGAGCGTGCCGTCCGGTGCGCCGGGCCGGGGTCTCGCCATGCAGGGACACCAGATGCTGATCGCCCTGCCCCGGATCGACGGCAAAGCCGATCCGGACGACCTCGCCGACGGACTGGCCGCCTTGGTCGAAGCCGTCCGCAAGGCCTGGCCGGGCGAACCCGCGCCCTCCGTCCGTCTCCTTCCCGGTGTGCTGGGCTACGAGGAACTCCCCGAAGCCGACGAACTCAGCGGCGCGAACGCCGGGCTCACCGTCGGGATCCACGAGAAGGACCTCTCGCCGTTCCGGCTCGATTTCGCCGCGGACCCGCATTTCCTCCTGCTGGCCGACACCGAATCCGGCAAGACCGCGTTCCTGCGCTTGCTGGCCAGCCGGATCACCCGTGCCTACACCCCCGAGCAGGCGAAGATCGTGCTCATCGACCACCGGCGGGGCTTGCTCGGCGAAGTCGGGAAGGAACACCTGCTCGCCTACGGCACCAGCGACACGCACAGCCGCGGCCTCCTGACCGAACTGGCGGGGATCTGCGAAAAACGGCTGCCCGGTCCGGACATCACGCCGGAGGAGCTACGGGCACGCAACTGGTGGCAGGGCCCGGAGATCTTCGTTCTCGTCGACGACTACGACATGGTGGCCACCCATAAGGAACATCCGCTGCTGCCCCTGCTGAACCTGATCGCACACGGCTCGGACGTCGGTCTGCATCTCGTACTCGCCCGCCGCACAGGTGGTGCCGGACGAGGGATCTTCGAACCGTTCTTCGGCCGGGTCAAGGAAGTCGGAGCACCTGGCCTGATGATGTCCGGCGACCGGGACGAGGGCCCGCTGCTCGGCGGGATGCGGGCGCAGGTGCTGCCACCGGGCCGGGGCTGGCTGATCGACCGCCGCGGCACCAAGGGCCTGGTCCAGCTGGCCTGGCTGCCGCCGGAGAACTGAGCGGGGTTGGCCGGTTCCTGTCGCGGCGGCCCGCCGAGGCGGGGGAAGTGATTGCCTTTCCGTAAAGACTCGAATTCAGGGGTGTGAAATGGGCCTTGGCGATGTGACCGATGCGGACACCACGGCGATGGAGGTGTTCTCACAACGTGTACTGGCTCTCGTCGAGGAAGTTCCCGGCGGCGCGCTCCGCCGCGTCGTGGATCCCCCGTGCGCGGGCGGTATCGACGAGTGCAAATACTTCACCGGCGTCGACGCCGAAGTCACGAAAAATCTTCAGCAATTCATCACCGATGTTCGCTATGGATTCAGCGCCTACGCGCAATTCGTCCGAAATGAAGGCGTGAAATATCTCCAGGCCGCGGAAGCGGGCAAGCGGGCAATCCTCGACAACGACCTCGCCAAACGACGGGACGCCAACTTGCCCGCTATCGCACCCGAGTTCCCGCCTGCCGTTGCCCAACCGAAGTAGGGCGTGCCCATGTCTGATGAAGGTCTCTCCGTCGACGACCTGTTCAGGAAGATCAGCGCCGAACTCCCGCACGCCGCGAAGATGGACGACGCGGCGAAAATGTGGGACGAGGCCCGGGACTGGATCGACACCATGATCGTCGGCTTTCGCGCCGAGCTGCAGAACCTCAGGGGCGAGGGAAAGTGGGACGACGGCGCCGGCGAGTTGTTCGCCGCACATGCGGAAAAGGATCTGGAGTCCTTGCGTTCGTGGACCGAGTCGACGAACGAGGTCCCCGGCGCGGAGAGACCGGTATTCGGTCTGGACAGTTCCAGAGCTCTGACAATGAATACCACCTACACCCTCGGTATCACCCAATCCAACGTGGCAGGCGCGTTACGGAACCTGGCGAACGACGTCCGTACCGTCTACAACAACATGAAGCTCCTGCACGACGATTTCCACCGGATCTACGACCTCGACCTCAAGGAGAAGGGCCTGGCGGAGCCGCGCTACCGAGCCAGGATGGCGGCCGAGTTGTCGTCCCTCACCTACCCCTACTTCTCCACGTACTCCATGGTGATCGCCAACGCCCAAGGCGCGCCATGGTCCGGCCCGCGTGCGGCGGTTCCCGGCACGACCTCGCCGGGTCCGTCAGCCACCGGCGACGGTACGAGCCCGTCCGGAACCGGTACCGACGGGACCGGCACGGAAGGAACACCCGCCGAACCCGCGACTCCTGCCGAACCCGCGACCCCGGTCACCCCGGTCACCCCGGAGACCCCCGGGAAGCAGGAAACCCCGCAGTCCCTGATGGAATCGGCGTCGTCGTTGCTGGACAGCGGTTCCCAGGCCTTGGAAGCGGCGAGCGGGCTCCTGCAGCAGGTCGGCGGCACGGACCTCGGCAGTGAACTCGGTGGTCTCGAACCAGGCAAGTTGTCCCCGCTGGCTCCCTTGCCCGATCCCGTGGATTTCGGTGGCCTGTCGAGTGATCGGTCGGGGCTTCCCAGTCTTGCCGGTCTCGACAGCGGCGCGGCGGGCATCGGTTCCGGCGGGGGTGGTGGCGGTGTGCCTTCGACCGCGGGTTCGGTCCCCATGTCCGGCACGGCGGGCCTGGGAACGTCGATGCCGGGGGCACCGCTTCCCGGCGTTGGAACGGCGGCGGGGACCGGGAGCGTGTCGCGCGCGGCAACCGGCGGAATGGCGGGCGGGGGGATGATGCCCGCCATGCACCCGCCGCACGCCGGCGGGGGAAATTCTTCGGGTGGGGTCCGGCCAGGAGCCGCCGAACAGGTCAACGCCATCCGATCCCGGAAGCCGGACAGTACGCCCGGGGTGTCGCTGCGAGGCCGGACTGGGCGGGCGGGTGCCGTCACACCGCCACCCGCCGCCGAACGGCGATGGGACGGCGAGAACACCGTCCAGTTGCTCGACGAGGAACTGTGGCAGGTCGGCCCGACCGGGCACGACGAACCGAAATACCGGACCGGACAGTAAAGGAGGGGCTCATGCCCGATTTCGTCGACGGTGACCCCGAGGCGATGGCCGCTTACTCGGGGCAGCTCAAAGCGCCGGACATGCCCGGTTCGCTGGGCAGGCTGGGGAACGGCCTGAACGCGACAGGATTGTTCGAGGGCATCGCGATGTCCTTGCTGGACAAGGCCGCGACCGCCGAGATGACGGCCTTCCTGACGAAGACCACCGTGGACCTCGCCACGGATTCGACGAAAGTCAAGGCCATCGCCGCGAGCTATACCGCGGCGGACGCGGCGAGCGCGCTCACGCTGGCCTCGTCGTCCTTCAAAATCGCCCAACAGGGTTTGAGCCTGCTGAAACAGGCGTCGAGTTCGATCGGCCAAGCCCCGAAGTCCCAAGACGAAACCAGTGACGCGCCGGCGGCCGACGGCCCGCAGGCGAGTGTCTGAGGAGCCGACGATGATTCCCTACCAACTGCTGCCCATCGAGATGCACTTCGAGATGGCCCGCGCCGAGGCGGGCAAGGTCCCGGTCCTGCTCGAAGCGGCGGGCATGTGGACCGAGGTGCGCCGCTGGATCGACACCACCACGACCGAACTCGGCACCCGGGTCGGCGAACTCTCTCCCTTTTGGACGGACGACGCCGGACGGCTGCACGAAGAGGAGGCCCAGCGGACCCTCGCCGAACTCAAGTTCTGGGGTGATCGGATCGACGCGGCCAAACCCGCCGAGACCCTGACGACGCTGGCGTCCAACGTTTCCGCGACCGCGGCGGCGGTGGCGACGCTCTACGCGGAGTACCAAGTCGCCGCCAGTTCTCTGTTCGGTGCTCCGGTGGCTTTCGCCCTCCAGCAGGCGTCCGGCGTGAAAATGACCGAACTGGGCGGGCATTTCGACACCTCGATGCTGAGCGTTTGCGCGGCGTCGGGCATCGAATCCCCCGCCGACCTGGTGACGTCGCAGGAAACCGTGTCGGCCGAGGGTAACTCCCCGACCGATTTCCTCGCCGCCGCCGAGGCCGGCATGACCGCACTCACCGATCTGCAGAGCCTCGCCGAGACGGCCGGTTCCTTCGGCGGCGACGGCGCGGGCACCGAACTCCCGGCGTCCGAAGGCCTGAGCGGACTCGGCAGCAGCCCGAGCGGCTCGTCCGGGATTTCGCTGGCGGGGCTCGCGCCCCTGCCATCCGCGGCCGGTGCCGCGCTCCCCTCGCTCGGCGGACTCCCCGGCGGATCCGGCCTTCCGCCGATGCCGGGCGGTCTCCTTGGCGGGATCGGCGCCGCCGGCGGACTCGGTGGGCTCGGTGGCCTCGGTGGCCTCGGTGGAGCGGCGAAGCCGGTTGTCGGGAAGCGGGCACCCAGCCTGGCGTCGGAGATCCAACCGGGCACGGCGACCACGGCAGGCTCGAAATCCGCCGGTACCGGGGTTCCGCCGATGATGTCGCCTCACGGCGGCGGCGGGGGTCAGGCCACGGCGGGCACGCTGCGGCCCGGCTCGAGTGATCAGCCGACCGGCCGGAACGGATCGACTCGCAGGTCGTCTTCCGGCAAGACCGACGGGGTCCCGGCGAAACTCCGCGGCCGGGCCTCCACCGGCACTCCGGACGGCGGGTTCACGCTGGCACGCGGTCACCGGTCCGACGAGACGGAATCCGGTTCGGTGCAGATGCTCGACGAAGACCTTTGGCAGCCGAACTCCCGCTGACCCGAGTACATGATGGCCCCCTTCCTCGCGCTGGACGCAAGGAAGGGGGCCATCATGTACCTCCAGGACCCTTCAGCCACCCAGGGTCTGGCGCCGGGCGGCGGCCGGGTCGAGGCTCGGGCCTTCTGGCAGGCGGGCGACCAGTCCGGCGGGAAGGCGGACGGGGCGCGCGGACGGGTAGCCGAGCATCTTCAGCACGTCGGGTGAAGAAAGCGGATAGCGGCGTCCCATGTCGGTCACCACGGTGAGCGTTCCGGCGGGTGCCTGCGGCGAAGGCATCGCTTCGACGACGACAGCGCTGCCCGGGGGCACGTGGACGCGGTCCGCGAGCGGGGTGCCGGAGGCCGTCCGGCGGGCGGTGGTGGACATCGGGTCGGCGGGTGGCAGCGTGGGATCGACGGTCAACGAAGGCGCCTCGGCACCGTCGCCGAAAGTGGCGCATACGGTGGCGTCCTGGTCACGCAGGCGCGCGATCACGGGCCGGGCGGCCGGGGCGGCACCCGCTTCGGCCTGGATCGGGTCGAGTTGCCGTGACATGGTCGCCAGTGAAGGCGGCAGTGGCACGGTTTTCGGTTCGGTGCCGGGATAAGCGGCCAGCATCTGGGCACTCGCGCGCTGGACGTCGTACTGCAGTTCGGTGATCGGCCGCAGGGCGTCGCGTTCGGCGAGATAATGCTGCTGCCCGCCGCCGGAGGTCTGCACCATCAGCAGCATCCCGTTGCGGATGTCGGCCCGGCCGGGAACGGCGGTGGACGCCTCGCCCGCCGCGGCCACCGGGAGTGGGCCGATCGGCGTGCCTTCCGGGAGGACGTCGAGCCACGCCCGGCCGACCCGTGCCCACGGTTCGGCGGTGAGCGCGAGTCCGGTGCCGACGGCGCCGTAGTCGTTGATCCGGTGCCGGTGCCCGCGCCAGACGACGAACCGGTCGCCGGTCGACGTCGATTCCACCAGCAGCGCTTGATCCTGGAGATCCGCGCCGCCCGACGGTGAGGCACCCGCCAGCAGGACCGACTCCTCGATCCGGGTGCCCGCGAGGTCGCTGGCGGGAGCCGAGCACAGGGACCACGAACCGGTGAGCAGCTTTTCGGGACCGGGCAACGCGTCCGGCGCGTCGGCGATACCGATCCGGGGCCCACGCGGGACTCCGGCCAGCGAGTTGCGGGAAACCTGTTGCGTGGTGCCGTGATTACCGAGCAGCAGCAACGCGGACGCGTAGTTCGCGACGGGGTGCAGCCGGTCGTCCAGATAAACGTAGCGGGTGCCGGTCTCCTTCTCGACGATGACCGCGGCGTCCTTGCGCCAGGCGTTGTTCCCGCCCGGCACGATCATCCCGTAGACCCCGACGCACGCCAGTGCCACGATCGCCAGCGCGACACTGGCGAAAGCGGCACCGGACGGGCGGCGGAACGGCGGCTGCTCCGGATCGGTCTCCCTGGTGACGAGCGCGGAGATGGCGCGCTGCACCATGAATTGGTACGCCTGCAGTTGATCCCGTTTGGACGCCATGGTTTCAGCCCCCCAGTCCGCGCACGTAGCCGTACAAGCCGAGTACCGAACACGCCACCGGAACGACGGCGATCATCACCAGGATCTCGAAATACTCGGCGATCCGGCCGAGATAAGGGTTCGCGGGTTTGGTGCTCAGCACGATCCCGGACGCGACCACCCCCGCGGCCACCGCCAGCGAGAGCGGCCCGGCCAGGACGAGCAGCAGCGAGTGATCCGCCATCAGCGGACCAGCCAGGAGGCAACCGGCGCCGAAGATCCCGGTCACCAGCACCAGCAGCCGCTGCCGCAGGATCGGGTACAACCGCGCCCGCACCAGGAAACCCGCCGCGAGCAGGGCGACGAGGACGACCGCCGCCTCGCTGTCGCTGCGGATCAGCACCAGCTGGCAGTACACGACGGCGACGGCCGCGCCGCCCAGCATGCCGGTGAGCAGCGCGTCGGCCCTGGCCACGGCCGCGTGCACGAGGTCGAGCGGTGGTTGTGGATCGTCGCGGACCAGGTCCGCGGTCGAACGCGGCAGCACCGGCATCGGCACCCGGCCGAGCCGCAGTGCCAGCGGGGCGAACGTGGTCGACAACGCGAGCACGCCACCGCCGATCACGGCGGCGGCCCGGTAGCCTGCCAGGTCGTCGAAGGTGGCCAGCCAGCCGCCGAGCACGCCGAGCAGCCCGGCCGTCGCCGCACCCGCGAACAGTTCCGGCGCGGCGGTCACCCCGAGGTGGCCGACGACGGCCGCGAGCAGCAACGCCGCGCTCGCCAGCAGCAGATGACCGGCCGACAGGGCACCGATCGGGTCGTCACCGGCCAGCAGCAGACCACCGCCGGTGAAGGCGAACGGAAGCGCGACGGCGGCGAGCACCGCCCCCGCCCCGGCGTCACGCATCGCCCGCGCGAGCAGTACACCGGCGGCCAGCAGCAACGCGGAAACGGCAAGGGACCAGGACGCGGGCGACGTCCACGGCGGCCCCGCGCGCAGCACGGCGAGCAACCCGAACAACGCCGCGACGGCACCGGCCGTCAGCCCAGCCTGCCGGGTGTGCCGCGGCCCCCAGGCCCGGCCGGTGCGACCGGAACCGGTGGCGATCGCGTCCACCAGGTCGTCGTATTCGAGCTCCGGCCATTCGGCGCGGCGTGGTGTCAGATGGAGGATCTCCCCGTCCCGGACCCGGTGCGCACCCAGCGTCCGGTCCAGATCGAAGGGTGCCCCGTCGGCACGGCGCAACTGCCAGCCGCCGCCGGTAACGCCGTCGTCGGCCATCCCCTCACCCGCCCGCGCGAGCAGGCCGGGGAGGATTTCGGCGACGGACGCGTGTTCCGGCAGCGCCATGTCGATGCGCCGGTGCGGAGTGGTGATGGTGACCCTGACCAGGCCGGCAGTCTGCATGAGAGAAGGGTCGGCCACGATCGTGGCGGCCGGGCCGGTTCGGCAGGAACCTGCCGCCGGGAAAGCACGCCGAAACCGTCCTTCTTGCGCGACAATGGGTACATGACCATCGAGACCACCGTCGGCGGACCGAGGCTGCTCGCCCAGGGCCCCATCGCCACCGTGTACGCGGGCCGGGATCCCGCCACGGGCAACGACTTCGCGGTCAAGATGTTCCCTGGCGCCTTCGACCGCGAGACCTCGGCGTGGCTTGAACGCGAGCGGAAGTCCTTGTCCGCCGTACGTGCGACGCGGTCGGTCCTGCAGGTCGACGACGTGATCTCCTACGCCGACGGCCGATCCGGCGTCCGGCGTGAACTGTGCCCGGGATCGCTGGCCGGACTGCTGGATTCCGGTGCCCGGCTGGGAGTTCCCGACGTCCTCACCCTCGGGGCCGCGATCGCGTCGGCACTCGCCGCGGCGCACGGTGCGGACGTCCTGCACGGCGGGGTGAGCCCGCACAACGTGTTGTACCGCGCGACAGGCGAGTTCGTGCTCGCCGATTTCGGCGTGGCGCTGCGGCGGCGGTTCCCGCGCGATCCGATGTACGCGGTGGAGTACACCGCACCGGAAACCCTGCGCGACGACACGCTTTCCCCGGCGTCCGACCTTTATGGACTCGGCGCGGTGCTCTACGCCGCATTGACCGGGGCGCCGCCCTTCCCCCAGCACACCGGGCAGCAGCCCGGCGAGCGGATCCTGCAGGTGCTGCGGGAACCGGTGGCGCCGATCCCGGATCCCGCCGTCCCCCGTGAACTCGCCGCCACGATCCTCCGGTTGCTGGCCAAGGAACCCGCCGACCGGCCGCAGGACGTGGCGTCACTGGCGCGGCTGTTCACGAAACTGCGTCAGCCGGGTGGCGAGGTCGTCACCGGCGATTCCCCTGACGTCGCAAGCGAAGAAGACGAGGTCGACGTCGAATTCGACGACTTCGCCGTGGTTTCCGCGCCTGTCACACCTGTCTCACCTGTCACACCGGTCGCATCCGTCGCACCTGCCCCGGCGATGCCGTCGGTACAGCCCGTGCGGGCACCGGCGGCGGGCGGCCGCACCCTGATCCGTGAGTTCAGCGGCCCGCTCAAGCCGGGGCGCGAGATTCCGTGGCGCACCATCGCGTTGGCGAGTGCCGGAGTGCTCGTCGCCGGGCTGGCCGTGGTGCCGCTGTTACTGGGACCGGCGGAGGTCGGCGGGCAGGCCGTCCCGCTGGCGGCCGCGATCCCCTCTCCGGCGGCTTCCGCCCCGGCCCCGAACGTCAAACTGGAACTGGCAGCGCCGAAGGATCAAAGCGACCACGTCGAGCTGACCTGGACCGCGGAAGGCGAACTGGACTTCGTCGTGATCATGGCGGGCGAGCGGCTCGAAACGAAACAGCTCGTCGCCCACCGTCAGCACAGCCTGGACGTCCCGGTCGACCCGGCGCGCCGGTACTGCTTCCAGCTCAGGGCGACCGACGGCCGGTACATCTACACCACCGACCCGATCCCGATCCGCGGTGCCCGCTGCAACCCCTGACCCGGCCGAACCCGCAACTCGCGTGCCTGAACCCGCAACTCGCGTGCTTGAACACATAACTCGCGTGCCTGAACCCGCAACTCGCGTGCTTGAACACATAACTCGCGTGCCTGAACCCGCAACTCGCGTGTGCGAGGTTCAAGCACGCGAGTTCCCTCTTTAAGCACGCAAGTTACGGCTTTAAGCACGCATGATCCGGCTTCAAGCACGCGAGTGCGGTGCCGCGCCACCGGCAGCGGCACCGCACCGGCAGCGGCACCGGGCCTCACGAAGCCTGCGGGACCGGAGCTAGGACTTCCGCCGCGAAGCCTTGAGCGGCACCAGGGTTCGCGGCTCGAGTGCCGCCAGCACCCGAGCCGCGAACGGCCTGGCGGCCAGGCCCTTGCGGACCTCGCCCACCTCTTGCCAGGCCCGTCGGACCGCGCCGTCCCCAACTGGGACGCCGGACCACAACGTCACGTCGAGCACCTTCGCCAGCCTGGCGACGGGCTCACGGATCCCGTCCCCGGCAAGGGAACCCGCCGATTCGGCGAGGTCCCTCGGGGTCATCCCGATCCGGAACGGCACGCCGTGCGCACGCAGCCGGTCGCGGATCTCGTCCCAGGCACCGAGTACTCCTTCCGCACCCGAACGACGCCGTCGCCGTCGTGCGCGGACGACCTTCGCCACCGGAACCCCGAGCAGCCAGCCGAGTCCGAAGAGGACGACGACACCGATGAGTGCCACCCACCACCAGGTCGTGCCCGCGTCGGCGTTCTGGTCTTCGGCGGCGTCCGGCGGTGTCCCCGGCGGAAGCTGCGGCGGCCGCAGTTCCTGTTCGGCGGGCAGTTGCGCCCTGGCCCGCGCGACGGCTTTGCCGGGGCCGGTCCGCAGCTGACCGGCCTTGCCTGCCGACGCGGTCGGATCGAGCGGCACCCAGCCCGCCCCGGCGACCGCGACCTCTGGCCACGCCAGGACATCGCGGTTGCGGACGACGCTCATCCCGCCTTCGGTCCGGTCCGAACCGCGGAACCCGACGACCAGCCGGGCCGGGATACCGCTCATCCTCGCCAGCACCACGTACGCGGCGGCGAATTGTTCACTCGTCCCGCGTTTGCTTTCCAGCAGGAAATGCCGCAGCTGCGGCCAGCCGTGCCCGGTCGGCAGATCCTCGCCCACCGCGACCTGGTAGTTCGTGGCGAGGAAGCGTTCCAGCTGCAACGCGGACTGGAACGTCGGACGCAGACCGCGGACGGCTTCCTTGGCCACCTGTTCGACATCCGGCGGCACCGCGCCGAGGCCGTCGAGACCACCGGGTGCCCGCGGATCGATCTCGCCGGTGCCCAGGCCCTCGATCTCGGGCGTGGACCAGCGGAGCCGGTAGTCACGGGCCGACGCCGAATCCGCCATCAGGGTGCCGGCGGTCTGGTCGACCAGCGGCGTCAGCCCGTCGACGCCGGTGAGGTCCGGATGGCTCGGCAGCCAGGGGCCCGCGAGCCCGCGCACCTGCAGTTCGGCGGATCCGGCCGCGCCGGACGGCGCCCCGTCGAGACCGGCACCCAGCCGCCGCAGCCGCGAGTCGGCGAGCCAGTTCGCGCCGTCGAAACCGTTCAGCACGATCAGCCGCCACTGGTCGACCGGAGTGTCACTGCGATAGCGGAACACCTCTTGATCGGGCCTGCCGAGCCGGAGTGCGATCTCGTCGAGCGGGTTGCCGAGTCTGGTCCTCGGCGGCGGCGCGGCCTGGCTGTCCTTGAGTGTCACCGGATCGCGGTCCACCGGATCGAGCCCGGCGAGCACGACCGCCCCGGCCAGCAGTGCGACCACTGTGGACAGTGCGGGCCAGACGGCCGATCCGGTCGCACGCCACGAGAACCGCGGCCCGGCGGAGCTGCCCGTGGAACCGGGGCGACGGCCCGACCACAGCAGGAGACCGACGGGCAGCGCATACCCCAGTGCCGCTGCCACCGCGCCGATCCCGGTCAACGCCTGGTACGCCTGGGCGAGTCCGGCGACGGCGAGCCCCGGCAGCAACGCGAGGAGCGGTTTCTTCAGCCGCAGCAACAACTCCAGTCCCAGCACGACGGCGAGCAGGACCGACAGCGGGACGAACAGCAGCTGCTCGGGGACCGGCCGCGCGGGCCAGGTGGACTGCAAGGTGAGCTGCCAGCCCTGGGTGAACCCGCGCGCCAGCCCCCGCAGCGAAGCCATCGTGGGCAGGAAGGCGAGGGTGGTCGAGGTCAGCACCGTCTCGATCAAGCCGAGCAGACCGAGCACCGTCACGAGCAAAGGCCGGTAAGGCACCAGTTTCGGGAACCGCGCTGTCAGCTCGGCACAGCCGTAGCCGAGGAGCACGACCACGAGCACCGGAACGAGCAAGGGCAGCCATCCGAACACCGGCGCGAACAGCATCCCGGCGACCCCGGTCGCCCCGAGCAGCCCGGCGACCGCGATCCGGTCGAATCCGGCGGTCATGCGTGACCCGCCTTGGAATTCCACTGCGCGGCGGCACCGGCCGCGTCGACCGCGACGATCAGGCCGCTCGATCCCGCCGAGGGCCGGAGGTCGCCGAGCCGGACCACCGTGTCGGGCCGCCAGCGGGCGGCGTGGCCCAGATCGGCGTCCGGGCCGGTGATCACGACCAGTACCCCGCCGGGACGCCGGTCGGCGGCGAGCACCGAGGGCAGCAGCGGGGCGTCGTCGGCCGCGTTCTGGGTGACGAGCGCGAGTTCGTCCAGCAACGTCCTCGCCGCGCGCACCCCGCTGTCGGTCAGTGTGTCGGCTCCCGTCGCGGTGATGAACCGGCAGTGCTGCCCGGCGGACGCCGACGCGTAGAACAGCGAGGCCGCCACCTCGACAGCCTCTTCGAAAACGGCGGGGCTCATCGCCGCGCGCCGAGTGTCGAGTACGGCGGTGAACCGCGGCTGCGCCGGATCGGCGTACTCGCGCACCATCAGCCGTCCAGTCCTGGCTGTCGCCTTCCAGTGCAGATGCCGGACTTCGTCGCCGATCACGTACTCCCGTACCGCACGCAGATCCGCCGAACCACGCAGTGGCGGATCGGTGATCGGGCCTTCGTGGTGGTGCCGGGGATGCCCGGCCTGCGCCGCACGCACCGCGTGCCGTCGCGGATGCACCCACAACCACGACGGCTCACCCATGGTCTGGTCGCCGCGTGCGAGGTCGAAGAGGTCGGGACGGTGTACCACGAGCGGCCCGACCTGGAGCTTCCCGCGGGTGGTCGTCGGCAGTTCGTAGTGGTACGTCGCTTCGGCGCCGGGCGCGAGCGGGCGGACGCGCAGGCGATGCGTCTCGGTCCCGATCCCGTCCCCCGCCGCGAAACCGCCGTGCCTGCGGGTTCCGGTGTTGCGTACGACGAGTGAGGCCAGCGCGGGCCTGCCGCGTTCGACCCGGTCCGGCCGCACGGTCCTGCCGATCTCCACCTTGGGCCGGAACCTGGTGGTGGCCAAGGCGATCAGCACCGCGCCCGCCGCGATCCCCGCGATGGCACGGAAGAACGTGTACCCGGCCAGCTCGCCGAGGGCGTAGAACCCGGCGGCGAAGGCGAGCACGATGACGCCGCGGCGGGTGAGCCGCACGCCTACCTCCCCATCGCGGCCATCGGGGCGGCCGTCGCGCCCAGCAGTTCGTCGACGATGTCGGCGCTCCGCCGTTGGTTGAGCTCCGCCTCCGGCGAGAGCACGAGCCGGTGGTCGAGTACCGGATGCGCGACGTCCTTGACGTCGTCCGGGGTGACGAAGTCGCGGCCGTAGGTGGCACCGAGTGCCTGCGCCGCACGGATCAACGCGATGCTGCCGCGTGGGCTGGCGCCGTAGCGGACGTCCGGATGCGAACGGCTCGCCGCGGCCAGCCGGACCGCGTAGTTGACGATATCCGGTGCCAGATGGGACTTCCGGACCTCGTCGATCACCCGCTGCACGTCCCCGATGCTCAGCACCGGCTTGAGTTCGTCCGGGTTCACCCCGGCGCAATCCCCCATCACGACCCGCATCTCGGATTCCAGATCCGGGTAGCCGACCGAGATCCGCATGAGGAACCGGTCCAGCTGCGCTTCGGGCAGCCGGTAGGTGCCCTCCAGCTCGATCGGGTTTTGCGTCGCCACCACGAGGAACGGCCGCGGCACCGCCTGCGCGACCGAATCGACGGTGACCCGGCGTTCGGCCATCACCTCCAGCAACGCGGCCTGCGTCTTCGGGGTGCCCCGGTTGATCTCGTCGGCGAGCACCACGTTCGCGAAGATGCCGCCGGGGTGGAACTGGAACCGTTCGGCGTTCTGGTGGTAGACCATCACGCCGGTGATGTCGCCCGGCAGCAGGTCGGGGGTGAACTGGATACGGTTCCACCGGCCGCCGATGCTGGCGGCGAGACAGCGCGCGATCGTCGTCTTCCCGACGCCGGGCACGTCCTCCATCAGCAGGTGTCCCTCGGCGAACATCGCCGCCACGGTGAGCCGGACGACTTCCGGCTTGCCGCGCACCACCGACTGCACGTTCTCGGCGATCTGCTCGTAGGCGACCCTGGGTGTGAGCGTCACAGAACTTCCTTGTCCTTTCGTCGGCGCAGTCCTACCAGCGCCATGGGGCCGAGCCAGAACAGCCCTCCGCCGTTCACGGTCGGAACCCCGGTCCAGCTGTCCGACGCGGTGCCGCCGTCGGTCTTGATGGTCGCCGTGACCGTGATGGCGCCGATGTAGTTCACGTTCGGGATGAGCAGGGTCGTCGCGCCTGAGCAGGGCTTCCACGGCGACGTGGCATTGCCGAACTTCGCCTGGCAGGTCGCGGAACCCCCCTTTCCATTGGCGTTGACGGCGATGTTCAAGGCGAGGTCCTTGACTCTCACCGTGGAGATCGTGATCGTCGGCGGCGCGGAAGCCACCGGCACGGTGACCTTCTTACTCCCCGCGGCCCCGGTGAGCGCGGGCCCCGAACCGAACTTCGTGATCGCGCGGACGGTGACGGTCGCGGCGCCGGTTACCCCGGTGAACTCCGTGGAGGTGGCCGAAAGCCTGCGTTCGCCCTTGCCCGTCGCACTCACCAGGTAGTTCACCAGAGTGCCGCCGCGCAGGTCCGGCTGGGTCCAGCTCACCGAGACCTTCCCGTCGGTGCCGGCGTTCGCGGTGACCGCCGGTGCCCCGGCCGGCCTGCCCGCCGGCACCGGGGTGACCGCCTTGCTGCTCGCGCCGGCACCGGTGCCCGCCGAGTTCTCGGCGACGACGGTGATCACGTACGAAGTCCCGTTGGTCAGCCCCGAAACAGTGGTGCCCCGCGCCGATCCGCCGACTCGCGTCGATCCGCCTGCCCAGCTCACCCGGTAGCCGGTGACCCGTGCGCCGTTGTCCGCGGCCGGGCTCCACGACACCTTGATCGAGCCGTCACCGCCGGTCGCGCCCACATTCCTCGGCGCACCGGGCGGGGTCGCCTTCGCCACCGGCGGCGGCGCGACCACCTTCCTCACCTCGGTGGGCAGAGGCGCCTGCGGTTGCTGTGGCTGCTGTGGCGGCGGCGCGTCACCGGACGGCGGCGGTTCCGCGTTCGACGACGGCGCGCCCGCGGTCTGGCTGTTGGCCGCCTTGTCGACGTCGACGTCGGCCACCGTGCCGTCCTCACCGTTGACGACCAGCACATGCGAGCCGTCGGAGGTATCGACGTAGATCTGGTTGTCCTCACCCTTGGCGAGCCTGGGTGCCGCGCCCTCGCCGGGCACCTTCTTGGTGGACTTGAGGACGCCGGCGCTGTCGTAGGTCAGCACCTCGCCGCGGGTCTCGTCGACCATGGCGACCACGTTCGACGACGAGACCGGGCCGTTGAACCGGCTGCCCTTGGTCAGCTCGACCGAAATCGGCTTCGCGGACGGACGGTCCTGGTCGAGGCCGCTGATGTCGATCAGGTGGAGCTGGTTGCGCTCCGGGTCGGCGATGGCCAGCCTGTCCCCGACAGCGCTGTTGGCCACCTGTGCCGACGGCGAAAGCTTGATGCCGAGCGACAGTGCCCCGCCGAGCCCGTCCTGGCCGACCCGGTGGAGGCTGTCGCCAGTGGAGTCGAGCGCCACCGGCCGGTCGCCGACCAGGGTGAGCGCCCCGCCGTGGCCAGGCGGGAGCTGCGCGGTGCAGGTCAGCACGGCGGCACCCTTCGGCAGCTCGCAGATCGAGCCGTTGTCGATGCGGTGCACCCAGACGGTGCCGTCGGCGGTCGCGACCGGCCGGGACAGTGGCCCCCCTGCGGGCACCGTCGCGGCAGGGTCGCCGAGGCGGACGATCTGGCCGGCGTTGCGGTAGACGAGATACGGGCCACCCGCGATCTCCAGCACGAACGGCGTTTCCGGCGCGGGCGCCGGTGTGGACTCCTCGACACTCAGTGTCGCTTTGTCGAACTCCGTGATGCGGTTCCGTTCGACGACGTAACCGTTCTCGTCCCCCTGCACGACCTGGCTGCCGCGTTCGGCGCCGGGCACGTTCGCACGCGCGTCGACGCGGTTCGTGGAGCCGTCGACGTGGAACGCCGACTGGGCCGCGTCGTTGTAGACCCAGTGGCCGACCTGGACGAACTCGAGGCCTTCCGGGGTCGACGCCTGCCCGGTCACGGCCAAGGCGACCAGCGCGAGGCAGCCGGCGACCAGCAGCGCCACGGCCGCCCGGGTGCGCGCCAGCACGCTGAACCGTTTCTCGGTGTTCACGCCGTGACGTCCCGGGAATCGCGGACGCGCGCGAGTAGTGCGTACATGACCGTCAAGTTAGAGAGCGACCATGAAATTTCGATGAAACACCCTGTCGCGGGCCTGGGACCACCGTGTCATCGAAACCTCATGTTCGCCGGGGAGGGTGGGCGGCACGACGGCTTGAGGAGGCACGACGATGACCGAACCCGGCGCGGCCGGTATCGAGGGGCGGTTCAGTACGCCGCCCCCGCCGCTCCCGCGGCAGGCTCCGGCCGCACCGCGGACGGAGGCCCTCCCCGGCCCGCTCGCCTACGCCGCTCCGGCCGCGCGGGCGGCGGCACGTGAGGCCGCGCTCGCCGCGCTGACCGCCGCTCGACAGGCGGAGCGGCGTCCCCAGTGGTCCGCGGCGCCCGCTCCCGTCCCCGCGAGCGGGCCGCCGTCGCCGTCGCCCCCGCCGGTGGCGGCCCCGGCCCGGCGCCGCTTCCGGATCGGGGTGCCGCAGATCCTCTGCTGGCAGCTCGTCCTCGTCGCGCTGGTACTGGTCGCGGGACGGCCGTGGCCGCTGGCCGCCGCCGTGGTCACCGCGGCCGTCGTGACCATCGCGCTGACCGCCGTCCGGGTCCGGGGGCGCTGGCTCTACGCCTGGCTCGGCTCGGCGTCGGGTTATCTGGTGCGCGACCGGGACAAGGATCTCCGGAACGCGGGTGAAGCGGGCCGGGCGCTGCTGAACCTGCTGTCACCGGAAGCGGCCGGGACCACCGGCGAGATCGGCGGCGAGACGGTGTTCATGCTCAGCCGCGCCGACGGGATCACCGCCGTGCTGCAACCGAAATCGGCCGCACGCGAGCAGCCGATGCCGTCACCGCGGACCTTGCTGCCGACCTCGCGGGAACAAGTGCTGGACGTCGCCGCGCAGGTGATCCAGCACGCCGGCGCGGACCGCTCCCGGCCACCGCGTGGCTGGGTCGCACTGCAGGCACTGCGCACCGCCGACGTCCACCGCGACGCCGATGTGAGCCGGGCGCTCGGGAACACCGTCCGGCGGGTGCGGCGGCAACTCCGCCGCGACGGGCTGCCGGTACGGGCACTCGCCGAAAACGAGGTCCTCGGCGCCCTCGCCTCGCTCGCGCACGTGACCGCCGGACGGGCACGCATCCGCGAGGAATGGCGGCTCTGGCACAGCGGCCCGATCTCGCAGGCGACCTTCCGCCTCGACGGCTGGGCGGCACTGTCCCCCGCCGTGGCGGCCCAGTTGTCCCGCCGCCTGCTCGCCGCGGCACCCCGGGCGGCCGTGACACTCGCCGTGACCGCGCGCCGGAACGCACCGGAGACGGAACCTCACGTCAGCGCGGCGATCCGCGTCGCCGCCGCGGGCGCGCACGCGGTGGAACACGCCGTACGGGACCTGGAACTCGCCGCCCGCCGGGGCGGGCTCACCCTGGAACGCCTCGATGGCAGGCACGCCAAGGGATTGGCCGCCACCCTGCCCATCGGGATCGGTTGAGCGGCGGAACCCGGCGCTCGCGAAAACGCGTCGCGTTCGCTCCGTACCGTCACTAACCTCGTCCGCGCCATGAACGACGAAACTTTCCTCACCCACGTGGCCGGCAAGCTGGCCGCCCTGCCCGCCGCGCACGCCGTCACCCTCGGCGGATCGCGGGCGCGGAACACCCATACGCCCGACAGCGACTGGGATTTCGCCGTCTACTACCGCGGTGGCTTCGACCCGGCCGATCTGCGTGCCGTCGGCTGGGACGGCGAGGTCTCCGAAATCGGCGCCTGGGGTGGCGGTGTGTTCAACGGCGGGGCCTGGCTCACGATCGACGGCAGACAGGTCGACGTCCATTACCGTGACCTCGACGCCGTCGAGCATCATCTCGCCGAAGCCCGGCAAGGCCGGTTCCAGTGGGAACCATTGATGTTCCACCTCGCGGGCATTCCGAGCTACCTGGTGGTGGCCGAACTCGCCGTCAACCGGGTCCTGCGCGGTGACCTGCCGCGGCCCGCGTACCCGGACGCGTTGCGCGAAACGGCTCCGCCGATGTGGCGGGGCCGAGCGGAGCTGACGCTGCGGTACACCCGAGGCGCCTTCGTGCCACGCGGACAGGCCACGGAGGTCGCGGGCGCGCTGGCCACGGCCGCCATGGAGACGGCGCACGCGGTGCTGGCGGCGCGCGGCGAGTGGGTCACCAACGAGAAGAGGCTGTTGTCGCGGGCGGGTTTGCGGGACGTCGACGCGATCGTGGCCGGGCTGAAGGCGGACCCGGACGCCCTCGCCAAGGCGGTCACCGACGCGGAAAACCCTTTTCCACTCGGCGGCCGCGGCGGTCTGATCCGCGAAAACCCCCTCGCCCGCGGCGACGCCGCTGTACCGTTCGCCGACAACGGCGACCGGCGAGGGGGCGAACGTGCACGGCCGTACCGAGGTGGCAGGCCAGATTTCCCGGCATGCCGGGAACATCGCGGCCGTGCGCCTGCGGTTCGCGGCAGTGCACGACGCCAGTTCCGCCATCGCCCGCGCGGACGGCACCTACGGGCGGCTGTGCCGGTGGATCACCGAGAACTTCCGCGAAAAGCACGTCCGCCAGGACGGACTGGTCGAGTACGTCGAGGAGAACCTCCGGCTCATCGGTGACACGCTGAGCGACGAAACCCCGGCGCCCGATCCGGTCCGCCTCGCCGCCGTGCCGTCCCTGATCGCATCGGTCGCGGTCCGGCCGGCGGCGCGGGCGGGCTGGCGGCTCGAAGACGTCGAACCCCTGCGCGACGTCCTCGTCCGGCTCACCGGCGAACCGGACGTCATCGCGGCACAAGCCGCGACCTGGAGGAACATCGCCGTCGAACTCGCCGCCATGGCCGACGACCTGGAGGACTTCGTCGAGTACGACATCTCCGGCTGGTACGGGCACGAAGCCGACGAGCACCGGCGCCTGATGGGTAACAACATCGAGGCTATCAGGGGCCTCGGTTCGGTTTCGGCGGCGCTGGCGGAGATCACCGAAACCGTCCGCGTCCTGGTCGCGCGGACGCGGCGGATCGTGCACGACCTCATCATCGACGTGCTCGCGGTCTCCGCCGCGCCCGCGCCACGGGCCGGTACGTTCGCGCGATGGGTCTGCCGGATCGCGGTGTACGCCGTGGCCCTGAACGTCACGCTCAAACATCTGGACCAGCACCTGAACGGCTGACCAGGCCGTGAGATCCGTTCCTGAGCACGCGAGTCACGCTTTCACCCTGTGTCGCGCGTCACGGAATGCTCGCCGATCTTGAGCGCTACATAAGAGAAAGATCCCGTTCGCCTGCAAGGGAGTGCCATGTCCGCCACCGCCACGCCGGAAGAAGCCACCACCGCCTTGGCCGTCCCCGCGCTCGACGACTTCGACTTCGAGCTCACCGACGGGGCCGCGTGCCGTATCGACGACCCCGACTGCGAAGCCTGCCAGTGAGGTCCGGGCCGGAGAGCACGCGCTCTCCGGCCCTCAGCCAGATGGCCGTCGACAGCTTCAAGCGTCAGCCGTTGGGAGCGCTGGTGTTCACGTCCCCGTTGACGCCCTTGGGGAAGAAGCCTCCGGAAGTGACGGCCTTCGGGTTCAGATAGACGATGTTGAGGACCTGGCCGGGCGAGCGGCTGAAGGCGATGCCGTTGGCGTCGGTCGGCACGATGTTGACCCGGCCGTCCTTGTCGACGACGCCCTGGTCGAGATCGCTGGTGCCGTCGAGGCTGTCGCGGGCGTTCGAGAGTTTGACGCTGGCTTCCCGGAGATCGCGGCCGAGCAGGCCGAGCCCGAGGATGCCGCCGGAGTGCTGGTAGAGCGCGGTTCGGATGCCGGCGGCGTGATAGGCCTCGACGGCGAGGATTCCGGCCGCGGCTTCGAGGTAGGTCTTGTTGGTGATCAAGGGCGCGGCGCCCTTGTATGCGGTGACGCCGACGTCTTCGAAGAGGTACGCGGCGAGGAGGAAGTTCTCCTCGCAGGCGAACGCGTCGAAGCTCTGGCCCTTCCGCACCAGCCCGGCCGCCTGCGCGGCAGCGGTGAAACTGGACTGCAGGTCGATCGCGGGACGGCTGACCGCGGCCGAGCCGAGCGCGGTGCGCAGGAACCCGACGTGGGCTTTCTCGTCGCCGGCGATCTCCTGGGCGTACTGCTTCGCCGCCTTGGTCTTGAACTTCACCGCGCGCCCGCCCGCGACCCCGCCGCGGGTGCCGGTTCCGGTGGTGAGCGAGTCGGCGAGTCCCTTGCCGGTGACGGCGTGCAGGTAGAACTCGGCTTCGAGATATTCGAGGTTGAGCGCGAAGTTGAGCACGGCGGCGTCACTGACCCCCTCGGCCGCCGCCTCCGCCGCCTCCGCTGCCGCCGGCCGGGCGGTGGCAGCCGACGCGGCCGGGCCCGCCAGTCCGCCGAGCGCTCCCGCGCCGACGACGCCGAGGCCGGTCACCCCCGCCGCACGCAGGAAACGGCGGCGGTCCTGTTCGTTCTCCGCGCTCCGGTTGATCATGGAGGCGGCGTAGCGCTTGCCGAACACGGGCGATCTCCTTCCCGCCCGCGTCCAGGCGCACGACAGCGGGCGTACCCGCGCACCGACGGCGCGCGGGGATGAAATTCGCGGACAACCGGCTTTCGTGCTCACCCGCTTGCCGGCTTGGTCCGATCACCGGATCAGCTGAAATCCCCGCGTGGCTTCAAACCGCGTATCCGCCCCGCGCGCGCTTGCTAACGTGGCCGGATGGGAACCGAGCCGTCGCCGGAAGAGCTGTACCTCACCGTGCGCACCCCGGCGTTCCGCGATCCCCACGGTGGCGAGCCCGCTCCGCTCGATCCGCACGGCGAGCTGATCAGGACGGCGTTCTTCAGCGGTGACACCGCGGCCGCTTGGAAATTCCGCCCGGAACTCGATCTTCTCCAGCCGTGGCTGGTCTTCGACGACGAGAAGGGCGAAACCCACGTCGTCACGGCCGAGCTGCTGGAAAAGCTGGGAACGACACGGGAAGCCGCGATCGAGCGGGCACGCGCCACCACCGCGGCGTCGCTCGGCCGCGGTGGTGAGAGCCTGGTGTCGATCGGTGACGGCGGCCCGGCGAAGAGCTTCGCCGTACGAGCCACGCGGCACGCCCGCGGCGCGTCGCTGCTCACGGTGCCCGGCGTACTGGAGCCGTGGAGGGCGCGGGTGCCGGGTGAGCTTCTCGTCCTGCCCGCGTGCGACAACGACATCATGATCGTCGGCTCCGAAGCCGAATACCTCGCCGCCGCGGTGACCAGCGCGATCGGGCAGCACCAGCGGTTCGGAGACCGGCGGCTGTCCTCCGCCCCGTACACCGTCGCCGACGGCGGACTGCTGCCCTGGCGGCCACCGGAGAGTTCTCCCGCCTACGCGGTGATCCGCGAAGCCGAAGTGGCACAACAGGTTGCCGCGTACACCGCCTTCGCCGGCGGTCTACGGCAGCATCTGCACGGCGTCGACGCGGACGTCGGGGCGGCCCGGCGCGGCGAGAGCGAAACGACCGCGCTCCCGTTCAGCTACAGCTTCACGACCCTCGTCGGCCCGGCCCAATACCTTCCGTTCGCCGAGTACATCGGATTCGAGAACCTTGAGCCGCAACAGGACGACTTCGCTTGGGTTCCCTTCGAGCGGCTCCGTGACCTTCCCGGCGCGACGATGACACCGGCCTGGGAATACGGCCTGCCGGTCGTCCGGTTCGAGCCGCCTGCCGACCTCGGCACCCGCCGGGAGCTGTCCGTCGCGATCCGCGAGGTCATCGAAGATCCCTGGGCTTGATCTCGTGGTACTGAACCGCCCGGACCCTTTGCGCCCGAAGAAGGTCGTCGGCGTGGTCGTGCTGATGGCCATCGGCGCCGCGCTCGGGGTGATCGCCGCGTTCAGCGGACGCTGGATCGCCGAGGGCATCGCCGGGTCCTACGAGGTCCGCGCCGTGATCACCGTCCACGAGTCCGAGACGACGGAAGGCCGGGACGGGGGCAAGCACACCGACTGGACGTCCGAGGCGCTGGCCGAAGACGGGCGGTCGATGCGGCTGCCCGGCGACCAGGCGTTCGGGATCGCCGAGCCCGTGGTGGTGCGGCTGTCCTCGCTGACCGACCGCGTCCTCGCGGTGCGCGACGCGGACGGCGAACTCGTGGAATCCCACGACCTGACGGTGAAGTACGTGCTGATGCCGTCGGGTGCGGTGGTGGCCCTGCTCGGCGGCTGGCTGCTGTTCAAGACGCGGCGGTGGCACGCGCCGACACTCCGGACACGCGAGGCGACACTGGCCATCCTGCTGGGTGCCGTACTCGCCGCGGTGCTCGTGCTCGCTCCGGTGGCGTTCGGCCGCGGGGCGTTCCGCGGCGCGGCGACCGTGCCCGTCCAGGATCTGTCGCAGGTCGGGCGCCGGGGCGGGACGCCGCCGCCGGTGGTGGAGCGCGGCGGCACGGCGCGTTCCGGGGACGAGGTCGCGATGCGGGTTCTCGGCGTCACACGCGGTGCGCCGGAGGGCGCGGCACCGTGGCTGAGCGGATTCGACGTGCTCACGTTGCGGGTCGAGGAGACCCGCACCACCGAAGGCCCGTTCCTTTCGGCGCGACTCGTGGCGGACAAGCACGGCGCCCCGAATTTCGTGGAGTACTGCGGGGGCGCGCCGGGCGCGCTCGCCAACGGGACGTCCGCGCCGGGAACCCACACCGGGCTGCTCTGTTTCGTGGTCCCGCCGGGCTTCGTGCCTTCGTACCTGCTGCTTGGCACGTTGCGGGAACGGGTGCTCCTGACTCTTTAGGGTCGGGTTGTCGTGAGTGATTTGGGTCGTTAGAACGACCCAAATCACTCACGAGAACCCGAGTGCGTGGTCCCGTCGACGGCGCTGACCGGCGCACCGCCGCTCGTCACCGCCAGCACCGTGTCACCACAGCGGACGAGGTCGCCGGGGGCGAGCCTGACCGGTTCCGTGATCCGTTCGCCGTTGTGGAAGGTCCCGTTGCGGGAACCGAGATCCGCCAGCACGGGACCGCCCGCGCCGACGGTGATCTCGGCGTGGCCGCGGGACGCGGCCCCGTCGTGGCGCAGTGCCACATCGGCGCCGGGGTCCCGGCCGATGACCAGGCTCCCGGCGGCGGGAAGCTCACGCAGACGTGCCCGTCCCACGCCGTCGACCCAGGTCAGCACCGCCTTCCCGGATCCGCTCCGCCCGGGGGCCGCGACCCGCAGCAGCGTCGCCGTCCCGGCGTGGGCGAGCACCGCGCGTTCCAGTTCCCGCAACGCCGGACCCGGATCGACACCCGCTTCTTCGGCCAGCGTCCGCCGCGCCTGCCGGAACCGGTCCAGCGCCTCGGCTTGGCGCCCTTCCTGGTACAGCGCGACCATCAGCTGGCCCCAGAAGCGTTCCCGCAACGGATGCTCGGCGACGAGTTCCTCGAGTTCGCGGGCCAGCCCCGGCACCTCGCCCGCACGCAGATCCGCCGCGATCCGCGCTTCCAGCGCCTCCCAGCGCAGTTCCGCGTAGAGGTTGCGGGCGGGGTCGAGCGCGGCGTGATCGGGCAGGTCGGCGCAGAACGGGCCCCGCCACAGTTCGAGTGCCCGCCGGTAGCCCGCCGCGGCGCCCCCGGTGTCGCGGCCCAGTTCGGCGGCCCTCGCCCGGCCGATTTCGTCCTCCGCCAGGCGGAGGTCGGCTTGGACGCCGAGCAGCTGGTAACCGGCGGGCCCGTGCCGCAGCGATTCCCCGTAAGCGCCAAGGGTTTGCCGCAGATTGTGCACATGGACCTGTACCGTGGTGCGAGACGCGGGCTTGCCGGTGTCGGAGTAGACCGCCTCCGCCAGTTTGCCCGCGCTCACCGGTGCCCCACCGGAGGCGGCCAGCACGGCGAGCACCGCCCGCGGCCTCGACCCGCCCGGAGTGGCGGGCACGCCGTCGACGGCCAGCTCCACCGGCCCCAGCAACCGCACCTCCACCGTCACACCGGCGATCATCCCAGGTTCGTCCCGCCGGTTGAAGCGAGCTTGAAGCGGGATGGGCTTAACTGGCCGTCATGACCACAGTGACCGCGCTCGAGGAAGTGGTGGACCGGCACGGACGGGCCGCGTTGTCCGACCCGATCGCCCTCACCGGAGCCCTGCGCAGCCTGCCCGAGCCACCCTCCGACGCCGAAATCAGCGCGCTCGCCGCGGCGGCGGGCGCCGGTGCCGCCGAGCGGATGCGTGCCGCACTCGAAGGCGGGGGCAGCCCGTCCGACGCGCACCGGGCCGCGACGGAGGCGTGCGGTGCCAACGACGGCGCGGCCTGGGCCTGCGGGCAGCTCGGTGCGGCGTTGGGTTACCTGCCGAGGGACACCGACGAGCCGACCACCCTGCTGGACGCCGGCCGGACCACGGTGCTGACCGGGGGAAAACCGAGGCGCGGCAAGCGGATCGCCGTGATCGCCGGAACGGTCGTCGTGGTGGCGGCCCTCGCCGCGACGGGTGTGACGCTCGCGCTCGACGGCGATCCGAAGACCGCCGACGGCCCGCCGATCGCGCCGCCACCGTCGTCGTCCGTGCCCTCTTCGGGGACGTTGGGTTCGGCGCCAACAGCGAACACCTCACCGGCGCCGGTGGAAGCGAGCGCCGTCTTCAAGGATCCGGACCTGCTCGCCGCCGCGAAGCCGTACCTCGACCATCCCGGTGTCCGCTGCGAATCGGCCAAATCCATCGTCAGTGTCAAGGAAACCGTGAACTGCGCACTGGGTTCCGGCATCATCGCCAGCTTCCGCGTGCTGTTCTTCCCCAAGCAGCTCGACAAACTGCGCAAGGTGCTGCAGACCGACAACGACGGCGCGCGGCCCGGTTCGATCCGGACGCTGCGCTGGGAGCACGTACCGGGGCAGCCGGGAATCCGCGCGGGTATCCCGGTGGGCACCGCGCGCGGCGGCGACGGCACGCGGATCCGTTTCTTGGAACCGGAAAACGGCTACGCGCGGCTCTATTTCGACGAAGACGCCACCGGGGTGGCCGTCTACATGCAGGCGGGCACCGACGATCAGCAGGTGCTGCGCGAGTTCTGGGCGGATCCGGACGCGTGATGGCCGACGACCCCCGCCTCGCCGAAGTCGTACGCCGCTTCGGACGCCACGCGCTCACCGATCCCGTGGCTCTGCGGTCCGCCTTGGAGCAGTCCGGAAACACCTTCAGCCCGGCCGAAATCGACGCTCTCGTGGCGAAAGCGGCAGGCGATCCCGAACCGACCGGGCCACCGCTGAACTCGACGCTCGCGGAGAACCGGCTCACCTGGAGTGGCGGCGGGAACCGCCCGACCCGGCAGTTGCCTTCGCGCGGACGTCGTAACTGGCTTGTCGGCGGAGCCGTACTCCTCGTGGCGGCCGTGACCGCGGGAGTGATGTTCTCCTTGCCGGACAAGGAAGACATCGCACCGCCGCCCGACCGGTACGCGCTCGACCAGGTGGCGGGCCGCTACCGCGCGCTCGGCGCCCGTCTGCTCGACGGCGCCGTCCGCTGCGCGCAGCAGCCCGCGAAGCCCGGCGAGACGGAACGGGTCGGCTGCGACGCCGGCCTGTACGCCCTCACCCTGGTCACCTACGACGTGCCGGGCAGGCTCACCGAGTCGCGGAAGCTCGCGGACACCGCGGGCGCGGTGCGTTCGGCGAGCACTCTCGGTACGGGCGCGGCGTTCGCGATGCGGGAACTCCCCACCGGGGAATCGACGGTCTACTGGGACGTCGACAGCCCGCGGCCGGTCAGTGCGACGCTGACCGCGCGGAAGACCGGCCTCCCGGCCTTGGCCGAGTTCTACGACGCGCGGCGGTTCGGTGTGCTCAAGCGTCCGGAAGTGCCAGGGGCCGCCTTCTCCTCCGGTGTGCTGTGGGAGTTCGCGCAGGCGCACGTGCTCAACGAGAAGTCCGCGAAATGCCAGACGGTGCCCGCCACGACGGGCACGGCGGAGACGGTCAAATGCCCGACGCCCGACGGCGCGATGCTGGTGTTCAGCACGGCGTCCGATCACGACGCGCTGATCACACTGCGCACGGAGAACTCGGCGGCGGGCGGGGTGGTGCCCGGCAGTGTCGACGTCAGTACCTGGAACCGCCTCGGCGGTCCGGTCGTCGGCCAGTTCATCCGGTTCGTCACGGCCGACGATCGCAGCCCGGCCATCTACTTCGACGACGACGTCAAACTGGTCTACGGCTGGTTCTTCGGCGCACCCGGCTCCTCACCGGACGCACTGCTGCAACGCTGGCAGCGCGGCTCGGCGGGCTGAGTCAGGCGAACCGGATCGCGGCGAAGAAGTCCTCGACGGCGCGGAGATCGGCGGGATAGGCCGTGCCGACCCGGCCGTCGAGCACCGAAACGGTCGCGTGTTCCTCGTCGGTCCACGCGTACCGGGTGGTCGTGCCGAGCACCGTGCACACGAGCGTGCCCCGATGCCCGTCACGCGCCCAGGATTGTTTGGCAGGCAGGTCGCCGGGGCACTTCCCGGCGGTCAGCCCCGCCGGATCCGTCCCCGCACCGGTGCGGAGATAGGCATTGGCCGCTTCGGCGTCGTCGAGGGCGGCGATCCGGAGTTCGCCGGTCTCACCGCCGGTCCGGCAGACGGCCCGCGCCCGCACACCTTCGTCGGCCACCGCCACCGGCGCGCACTGGAGCCCGGTGGGAGTGCTGCGGGTGACCCGGTCGGCGGCTGGCACTCCCGAAGACAGCAGGATCACCGCCACGACGGCGATCGCGATCGCCAGCACGACGCCTGCCAGCACCCCCGCTACCAACCCGGTCCGCCGATGGCGAGGCGATCCGGCGGCAACGGCGACCGCGTCGGGCGGCACGTCTGCCCGGATCTCCCGGATCCGGTCACGCACCTCGCGCACGGTCGGACGGCTACGAGGATCCTTGGCCAGCAACGACTTCAGCAGGCCGTTGACCGCCGCCGTACGCGGATCGCCGACCACCAGCCGCGGAATCGGCGCCCGGTCGTGCGCCACGATCACCTCGGGCTGGCTGCCGCGATAGGGCAGCTCGCCGGTCAGGACCACCCACAGCAGGCAGCCCACCGCGTAGACGTCCGAAGCGGCTGTCGCCGGGTCGCCGTGCAGACGTTCGGGCGCCATATAACCGACGGTGCCGATCACCCCGCTGGTCTCCGCGGTGCGGTCGATCCCGGCCGACCGCGCGATGCCGAAGTCGCACAGGTAGACGAAGTCCTCGTCGTGATGCTCGGCGCGGGGCCGCAGCAACACGTTGGCGGCCTTGACGTCCCGGTGCACGACGCCGATCGCGTGGGCGTCGCCGAGCGCGGAGACCACCTGGTCGACCACCGCCAGCGCCCGCCCCGGATCCATCGGCCCTGCTTCGAGCACCTTCGCCAGGTCGGGACCGTCGACCAGCTGCATCGCCAGGTACAGGCAACCATCCACTTCGCCGTGATCGTGGACGGCGACCACATGCGGTGAGTCCAGCCGGGCCAGCGCCGCCGCCTCACGGCCGAACCGCTCGCGGTAAACGGGGTCCTCGGCGTACTGGGGCGGCAGGACCTTCAGCGCCACCGGCCGCCGCATCCGGTGCTGCCAGGCGCGGTAGACCACGCCCATCCCGCCGCGTCCGATGACCCCGTCGATCCGGAATCCACCGAAGTCCTCCCCGACCCGCGGCGCCATCGGAGTCCCCCTGTCATCCGGCCGTCAGCTCGCAGGCAACTCTAGCTCGCGCGATCATCCGCCACCCCGAGAACACCTACAGTCCCGCGTCACCGAGGCGTGCTCAGCCCCCGCACACATGAGTGCGCAGTTCAAGCACGCATGTGCGCAGTTCAAGCACGCATGTGCGCAGTTCAAGCACGCCGGGCGGTCAGCAGGCGGCGTGCGACGGCGAACAGCAGGACGGCACCGGGAACGATGGCGACCAGCGACAGCAGGAACGTACCGAACCGCTGGCTGCCGACGGATTCGGTCGACTCCCCGCTGGCGACCCCGTTCACCACGGCGACGCACCGGCTCTGCGTGGGATCGCAGGTGTCCTCGGTGAAGTTGAGCTGGATACCGAACCAGATCAGCGCGACCCCCGCCGCGGCGGCGACAATCCAGCCAAGCACGGCGAACGTGCTCACGACATTCTTCTTACCCGCCACCTCGCCCGCCGCGGCGGCCGCGCGGGTCCGTGCCAATGCCCCGATGACCATGAACACGACCACGGTGGCCGGTGCGGCCAAAAAGGTCCACAGCCACACACCGGTCGACGCCGACACCGCCACCGCGGCCGGGGTCGCCAGCATGACGCCGACCACGCACCCCAAGGTCAGGTTGTCTTTCCACGTCATGCGCTTCTTGGGCGACTGCTCGTTCTGAGACACGCGGCCAGCCTATGAGGCGCCCCGAGCCACGCGAGGATCTTGTGGC
The DNA here is from genome assembly GCF_040682875.1 of Amycolatopsis sp. NPDC051071. Taxonomy (NCBI): domain Bacteria; kingdom Bacillati; phylum Actinomycetota; class Actinomycetes; order Pseudonocardiales; family Pseudonocardiaceae; genus Amycolatopsis; species Amycolatopsis sp. NPDC051071. Next base: position 66,606 of record NZ_JBFBBY010000015.1, read on the forward strand.
GGAATCAGACGAAATCGATATCCGGGGTCAGCCGGCGTCGGCGAGAGGTGGAGCGGTACAGCACGCACCGGTGAAACAACCGAAGGCGGTTCCGGCGGACTGGTTGCTCCAGTTGTCGAAACGGTCGATGGTGAAATCGATCTGCGCCGCGGTCACGGTGCCGATCCTGGTTTCGGCGAACAGTGACCGGACGTTGTCGGCAGTGGTGGTCCGCATCGAAATCCCCTCGGTTCGAGGTGCTTGGTGGGTATCCGAATCCTGACTCCGGCGACAAGGTGACAACAGTGCGAAGCATCATTGAGGCGACGTGGTTTTTGCCTACGCCGCATGGAGTAACGGGCCGCGTGCCCCCGGGCGGAAACCCCCGGCGAGGACGCCAGGGCAACGCCGGTTCGCGGCCAGGGCGAAGGCGTGACTCGCGTGCTTGGACACGTAACTCACGTGCTTGGACACGTAACTCACGTGCTTGAGCACGTAACTCGCGTGCTTGAGCACGTAACTCGCGTGCTTGAATGCCGAACTCGGGTGTCCCGGCTCCAAGCACGCGAGTCCCGTGTCCGAGCACGCGAGTGCGGTGCCGCACCACCCAGCCACCTTTGCCTTACCCCGCAGGAGGTCCGGAAAACCGGGTGCGGTGTGGGCGGCATCGCGCGTACGGTCCGGTGACCATGAGCGATGACGTGAACGCGAGCGGCTCCACCATCGTCGAGCCCGGCGACGATCCGGCGGACGGCTGGTTTCCCGAGAGTGTGGCCGCGGACTACGACGGCCCTGGCGGCGCGAACGCGCCCGGCGTGGTGACACCCGCGGTGGAGGTCTTGGCGGACCTGGCCGACGGCGCGGTGCTCGAGTTCGCCGTCGGGACCGGGCGGATCGGCGCGCCGCTGGCCGCGCGTGGCGTGCGGGTGAGCGGCATCGAGCTGAGTCAGGCCATGGCGGCACGGATCGCGGACAAGCCGGGCGGTGACGCGATCGACGTCACGATCGGCGACATGACGTCGACGCGGGTGGCGGGCCATTTTTCGCTGGTATATCTGGTGTTCAACACGATCAGCAACGTGACCACGCAGGACGCGCAGGTCGACGTCTTCCGGAACGCGGCCGCACATCTGCGCCCTGGCGGGCTGTTCCTCGTCGAGGTGGGCCTGCCGGATCTGCGCCACCTGCCGCCCGGGCAGGACAGCGTCCCCTTCGCGGTGACGCCCGGATACGTCGGATTCGACCAGTACGACGTCGTGACGCAGGAATTCACCTCGAACCACGTCACCGTGTCCCCGGATGGGACCGGGCGTTTCCGCCGTATCCCTTTCCGATATGCCTGGCCCGCCGAAATGGACCTCATGGCGCGTATCGCCGGAATGAACCTGAAGTACCGCTGGGCGGACTGGGACCGTTCGGAATTCACGGCCGACAGCACCAAGCACGTGTCGGTCTGGGAAAAAAGCCCGGAGCACTCCATAGCGGCAGCGAAATGACGCGCGATCACCGGCCGTCCGTCGGCTCCTGCCCTGACGGCAGATGGGTCAGCGTGTTCACGATGGTGTCGGCGTAGTCGCTGGTGATCGGTTCGCCGGTCACGAGCAGCCGGTACCAGAGCGGGGCGACGAGCATGTCGTCGTAGAGGGCCGGGTCGCCGGCGGCCAGCTGCCCGGCTTCCTGTGCCTTGGCGAGCCGGGCCCGGTTGATCGCGGCCAGCACGGTGTGGACCTTGCCCTGGATCATGGCGGCGAGTTCCGTGTCGAGCTGGGCCGAGCCGATCACGCCGGAGATGATCTGGCCGTGCCGTTCGTCGGTGAAGACCTCGGCGAGGGTGCGCAGCCAGGTGCGCAGGTCGGTGTCGATGTCACCGGTGTCGGGATAGAGGAAGAACCGCTCACCGAGCCGGTCCATCAAGGCGTCCAGGAACAGCGCGCCCTTCGACGGCCACCAGCGGTAGACCGTCGGTTTGCCCACCTTCGCCCGCGTGGCGACCGCCTCCATGGTCACCGCGGCATAACCGCGCTCGGCACAAAGGTCGACGGCGGCCTGCAGGATCTCGTCCCGGGAGCGTGCGGTCCGGCCGGTCGGGTGGGGGCTCACGCCGATCACCCTACCGAAGAACGAAACGTTCTGTTACGTTCTGCATCCTGCTTTCGCAGCGGCGTCAGCGGCGGATGGCGAGATAAACCCGGGCCGCGACGTCTTGGGCGGCCTGGTTGAAGGCCTCGATCTGGGGCGTGGTGTTGGTGACGAGCCAAGTAGGCGCCCATTCCAGGGGTGGCGCGTCACTGAGCGGCAGATAGACGACGCCCGGGCGTGCGTAGAAACGCGACACCTGGGCGCCCATCACGAAGGCGCCTTCGCCGGCACCGATCAGGGCCAGCGCTTCCTGGAGCGTTTCGAACTGGGGGCCCGCTTCGATGCGGTCGCCGGCGGGGGTGTGGTCGGGCGTGCGATCCGCGCGCCAGTAGTCGGGGAACGCTTCGGCCACCTGCAGCATCTTGACCGCGGCGAGGTCTTCCAGCGAAACGACGTCACGGCGTGCGAGCGGATGCCGGGCGGACACTCCGAGCACCCTGCCTTCGGAGAACAGAACCGGCCCGGTCACCATGTCGGGTTCGTTATGCGGCAGGCTCACGACCAGGAGGTCGACGTCGCCCGCTCGCAATCGCCGGAGGCCGTCGACGATCTGCGTTTCCCTCGGCTGGGCCCGCCAGCCGGGGTGGCGCCGGTCGAACAGCTGGGCGGCCTGGACCATGAGCTGTCCCGCGGCGGCGCCGAGGAAACCGACCCGAAGCACTTCACGGACGCCGCGCGCGGCATTGGCCGCCTTCTCGACTCCGGCCTCGATCTGGTCGTAAGCCGGGCGTAGATCGTCGTGCAGCCGCTGACCGGCCTCGGTGAGGCGGACGTGGCGACTGGTGCGCTCGAACAGCGGCGTCCCGATCTGGCGTTCCAGCTTCTTGATGGTCTGGCTGATCCGGGCGGTGGTCACATGCAGCCGCTCCGCCGTGCGGCCGAAGTGCAACTCCTCGCTCAGCGTCAGGAACGCCTCCAGTTCAAGCCGCTCCAGCACTTCTGCCTCCGGACGTTTAACCCACCTTAATGACTGTTGCACTATGTCACCTTGTTGGCGTAGTCGGCGCCCGTAAGAGTGAATGAGTCAGCAAAAACTCTGGTTTCGACTCTCATTCAAGGACTTTCCGTGGGCAAGATCGTTTCACTCGTCTACCTTTCGTTGGACGGGGTGATGGAGAAGCCGACCTGGACCGGGCCGTACTTCAGCGCCGAGCACGCCAAATTCGCGCACGGCCAGTTGTTCTCCAGTGACGCGCTGCTGCTGGGCCGGGTCACCTACGAGGGTATGGCCGCCGCCTGGCCACTTATGGAGGAATCCGACGGCGACTTCGCCGTCCGGATGAACACCATCCCCAAGTACGTCGTATCGACCACTTTGGACACCGCCGAGTGGAACAACACCACCGTCGTGCGGGGTGGTGACCTGGCGGCCGAGATCGTCGAGCTCAGGGAGCGACACACCGGCGACATCCTCCTCTATGCCAGCGGCGTCCTGGTCAACTCCCTGATCAAGCTGGAACTCCTCGACGAACTGAAACTCTGGCTGCATCCCGTCATCGTCGGCAGTGGCAAACGCCTGTTCCCCGAAGGCGTCGACCCGACTTCGTGGCGGCTCGCCACGACCGCGGCTTTCAGCTCCGGAACGATGATCCTGGACTACCGGCCCACCGGCCGCGGGTGATTTCTCGCCCCTTCTCACGAGAGCAGGCCCATGCGTTTGTTCCTTTCTTCCTGGAAACTCGGGGACGCCCCCGAACTGCTGGACGACCTCGCCGGAGACGCCAGGACCGCGGCCGTCATCGGCAACGCGCTGGACGCCCTCCCCGGCCCGGCGAGGCGGCAGGCCACCGGGCGGGAGGTCGCGCTGTTACGCGACCGCGGCTACCAGGTGACCGAAGTGGACCTTCGGGACCACTTCGGCGATCCGGCCGCACTCGCGGAGCTCCTGTCCGGCTTCGGAGTCGTCTGGGTCCATGGCGGCAACCCGTTCGTCCTGCGGCTGGCCATGGCACTCAGTGGTGCCGGAGAGATCCTGACCGACCTGCTGCGGCGCGACGCCGTCGTCTACGCCGGTTGGAGTGCGGGCGCCTGCGTGCTGTCGCCCGCCCTGCACGGCCTCGAACTCGTCGACGACCCCGCGGACACCGTCACCGCCTACGACCTGCCGGCGATCTGGGAGGGGCTCGGCCTCCTGGACTACGCCTTCGTCCCCCATTACCGCTCGCCGACCGCCGAAAGCGAGCCCATCGAGCGCGTCGTGGAGCGCTACGAACGCGAAGGAGTCCCGTACCGCGCCTTTCGCGACGGCGAGGTCACCATCATCGACCGGTCGTCGCCACCGCAAACCGAGAACACCATCAGAAGGAGAATCCCATGACGTCCGTACGACTTCCGGTCGACAAGCTCGCCCCGCACATCAACCGCGCGCTCAACTCGCTCGACGCGGCCTCCCGGAAGGTCAGCCTGGAGCCCGCGCTGCTGGAACTGGTGCGGGCACGCGCTTCCCAGCTCAACGGTTGCGCTTACTGCGTTGATTTGCACACCGGAGACGCGCGTAAAGGCGGTGAGACCGAGCAACGGCTTTACGCGTTGCCGGTGTGGAGAGAGACGCCGTTCTTCACCGAACGTGAGCGGGCGGCGCTGGAGCTGACCGAGGCGGCGACCCGCCTCACCGATGGCCCCGTCACCGACGAGACGTTCGGCCGGGCGGCCGCCGAGTTCACCGAGGTCGAGCTCGCCGAGCTGATCTGGACCATCACCGTGATCAACGCCTGGAACCGGCTCGGCGCCACCGCCCGGCCCTGGCCGCTGGACTGACCCGGATCCCGACGCCGCGCAGACCCGCCGGGACGCGTCCGCCCCTCGCCGACGCGTCCCACGGGTAGCGGTTTTGCCTTGCGGTAAAAGAAAATTCACGAACAGGATCGGAGTCATCACCATGCGCGTCTTCCTTACCGGCGCCACCGGCTACATCGGGGGTTCGATCGCGGACCTTCTGCTTCGCTCCGGACACCAGGTCGACGGTCTCGCCCGCACCGAAGACAAAGCCCGCGAGCTGGAGCGGCGCGGCATCACCCCAGTTCTCGGCACGCTCGACGACGCCGCGCTGCTCACCGCGCGCGCCCGCGACGCCGACGCCGTCGTCAACGCCGCCAACAGCGACCATCGGGGTGCCGTCGAGGCACTCGTCGAAGGGCTGGCGGGCACCGGCCGCCCGCTGGTGCACACCAGCGGTTCCGCCATCGTCAGTACCGACTCGCGCGGTGCCGCCACTGACGACGTGTTCACCGAGGAGATCATCGCCACCGGTTCAAACTGGCGCCCCATCGAGGAAAAGGCCGCCCGCGTCGCCCTCGACCGGTTCGTCCTGGACGCGGCAAACCGCGACGTACGCTCGGTGGTGCTGTGCAACCCCCTCATCTACGGGCACGGCCGGGGCATGGCGCGCGACAGCGTGCAGGTCCCCGTGCTCGCCCGGCAAGCCCGCGACAGCGGCATCGCGCGGCACGTCGGGGAGGGCCGCAACATCTGGTCGACCGTGCATATCGACGACCTGACCGACCTCTACCTGCGTGCGCTCACCGACGCCCCGGCGGGATCGTTCTACTTCGTCGAGAACGGCGAGGCATCGTTCGGCGACATCTCCGCCGCGATCTCCCGGAAGCTCGGCCTCGGTCCCGCCGAGGCGTGGGACGCCGACGCCGCCGTCGCCCACTGGGGCCGGGACCTCACCTTGTACGCGCTCGCCTCCAACAGCCGGGTACGCGGTGGACGCGCCCTCACCGAACTCGGCTGGCGTCCGGTCCACTCCTCCGTCCTCGAGTGGATCGAAAAGGACCTTGTCTAGAGCGCGTTAGATAATCCAAAATTCGCACGGCTGGCCATTCGCGACGAACCGGGCGTCATTTCAGCTCTCGCCCCGGGGAGTGCGGATCTCGTCCGCCATCGAACCGCCCGCGACGTCGGCCTCGATACCGTTTTCCTTCGCGTAGTCCTGGCCCACGTCAACCTGGTCGTCGATCAGGGTGGGAGCGACCTCTTCGGCGTCGGTGCCGGTGGTGCCGGTCGCCGGATCGGCGGCGTTGGCCGGATCGGGCTGTTCTTCGGCGAGCCGGTCACCAAGTGGCGCGGGGGTCGCCTGCTCCCTGGGCGTCATGCCGTATTTGGTGACACCCGACCAGTGTTCGGGCGGATCCATCCCCTGTTCCAGCGGATCGGTCCGAATCCGGTCCTCGTCGAGATCTTCGGCGCTGTTCAGTGCGGCCGGATCGGTCTCGACCTGGTCGGGTGCCCCGGTGTCCTGAGGCGGGTCATAGGACTGGTTCGGCTCGGTCATGGACCACTCCTTTCGCTTTCGTGTCACGACTTCCCCGCACGAACAGAACCAAAACGTTCACCGTGATCCGACGTTTCCGGGTAGGCCGAGCGGGTAGCCGGGAGTGACAAGCCGCGACCGAAGGAGGTCTCATGCACCGCGAAAGCGACCTGCACTCGCCGCGCGAGGACGACGAGCTGAAGGCCGAACTGGAAAACACGCTGCGGGGTACCGGTTCCACTCCCGCCGAGGAAGTGCGGGATCCCGAGAGCCCTGCGGACGAGGATCCTGACGTGCCGCCCGTGGGCGGCGCGTGAGGAAGACGAGGAGGGCGCCGCCACTACTCCGTTCGAGTGACGGTGGCTGCGCGAGGGCGTGACCGCGGGGGCCTGCGGGTAACCGGCGGGATCATCCCTCCGGACCCAGGGAACAGTATGCCGAACCGAATTCAGATCGCCCCGGAGACGCAGGCCCTCGCCTGCGAGCACTGCGGCCGCGAGACACTGCGCGTCGCTCGGCTGGTCACGGACGACGGTCACGTGGTCGGCCAGACGATGCTCTGCACCGAATGCAACCAACGGCATCGCGAGCGCTGAAGGTGGGAGTGGCCCCCGCACCGGAACCGTCGAGACGACTCGGCCTGCTGTACCCGACCCGTGGCTGTGGTGAGGACGATTTCGTTGACCTCGCCCGGCTACTGGACCCGGCCATCGCCGTCGAATTCACCTATGTCCCGTGGGGCGCGGAAATCGGCGATCTCAACGACCTCGACCCTGCGGGGAGACACGCCGCCGTGCGGGAACTCGGGGCGCCGGAACACCTCGCGGCATCCGCGAAATTCGACACCGAACCGGGCGTCGTCAGCTGGGTCTGTTCGAGCTGCAGCTTCACCCGTGGCCTGGCCGGGGCGCACGAGCAAGCCCGCGTACTGGCCGAACGGCTCGGTATTCCCGCCGGCAGTACGTCACTGGCCTTCCTCGCCGCGCTCGACCACCTGAACATCGAACGAGTGGCCCTCGCCTCGGTGTATCACGACGACACGACCGCGAGTTTCGCCGGCTTCCTCGCCGAGGCCGGCGTCAGCGCCGTCCACTCGGTATCCGCCGACGTGCCGTCCGACCGCGCGCTCGCCGCTTGGAGCGGCCACCGGATCACCGAGCTCACCATCGCGGCGGACCACCCCGACGCCGAGGCCGTACTTGTACCGGAAACCGCCCTGCACACGACTCCGCTGCTCGAAGAGCTCGAACATCGCCTCGGCAAGCCCGTGCTGACTGCCACCGCGGTCACCGTCTGGAACGCCCTGCGACGACTCGGCACCCCACCCGGCCACCTCCGGCTCGGCACACTGTTCAGGTCCTGACACCCTCGCGAATACGCGGCGCCGGAACAAGTCGTCCGCTATACCGAATTTCAAGGGAGATCGACGAAGTGTGAACCCAACGCACGGCCAGCGGCATGAGCGTGCGTCGGGTTGGTGTGCGGCGGTGGATCAGTGCCGGTCGGTCAGGTCCCACAGGCGTGCGGTGTTGTCGGCGCCGACGGTGGCCAGTACGCGGCTGTCGGGGCTGAACGCCACGGCGTTGAAATCGCCAATGATGGGCTGGCCGATCTGCTCGTGGCTGGTGGTGTCCCAAAGCCGGGCGGTCTTGTCGCCGTTCACGGTGGCCAGCAAGTGGCCGTCCGGGCTGAATGCCACGCTGGAAACGGTGCCGGTGTGCGCGGTGGAGGTCTGGCCGATCTGCTTTTGGCTGGCCGCGTCCCACAGCTGGGCGCCGCTGACGCCGCCCCCGGTGGCCAGGGTGCGGCCGTCCGGGCTGAACGCCACGCTGGTGGAGCCGGAGCCGAGCGCGCCGGTGAGCTTGCGGGTGGCGGTGTCCCACAATTGCACGAAGCCGTCCAGGCCGACGGTGACCAAAGTGCGCCCGTCGGGACTGAAGGCCATGGACTGAACGTAGGTGATGGGATAAGGCAGTTGGCCGTCCTGTCGTCGGCCGGCGACATCCCACCACCGCACGGTGTTGTCATCGGCCGCGATGACCAGGGCACGGCCGTCGGGACTGAACGCCACGCTGGACGCCCTTTGGGGGCTGGGCCGGTCGATTTGCCGGTGGCCGGCCACATCCCACAGCACCACACCGACGCCACCCGCGATGGCCAGGACGCGGCTGTCGGGGCTGAACGCCACCCGGCTGAAATCGCCGGTGATGGGCTGGCCGATCTGCTGGTGGCCGGCGGTGTCCCACAGCCGCGCGGTGTTGTCCGCGCCCACAGTGGCCAGCAGGCGGCCGTCGGGGCTGAACGCCACGGCGACGGTGCGGCCGGTGTGGCCGGCGAGGATCGCGACGCGCGGGGCCTCAGGGCTCAGGCCGGCTTGCGGCGACGGAGTGACTGCCTTGCCTGCCACATTCCACAGCCGCACGGTCGTGTCGCATGAGGCGGCAACGGTCCGCCCGTCGGGGCTGAACGCCACCGCCGACCCCACTTTGGAATGGCAGCCGATGCGGATCTGACCGATTTCCCGGCGGCCGGCCACATCCCACAACCGCGCCGTCAAATCCGCGCTCGTGGTCGCCATGGTGCGCCCATCGGGGCTGAACGCCACGGCCTCCACCGTGTCGGTGTGGCCAGTCAGCGGCCGGCCGATCTGCTGCTGAGTGGCGGTGTCCCACAGGAGCACACCCTCCGTGGTCGTCATCGCCAGCATGCGCCCGTCGCGGCTGAACGCCAGACCCGTGATGGCGCTGCCCCCGATCTGACCGGCTGTCAGAGCCTGGCCGGTCTGCCGGTGGCCTGCCACATCCCACAGGAGCGCAGACTGGTCGTGAGCGCTCAAGGTGGCCAGCGTCCGCCCGTCCGGGCTGAACGCGATCCCGCCCCTGGCTGCGAGGGGCTCGCCGGTCTGCCGGCGGCTGGACACATCCCACAACCGCACGGTGTTGTCCCTGCCCGAGGTGGCGAGCACGCGCCCGTCGGGGCTGAACGCCACCCGGTAAGCGCCGTCGGCATGGCGGGCGATCGGCTGGCCGATCTGCTGGCGGCCGGCTGTGTCCCACAAGACGACACCTTCGTAGCCGGCGGTGGCCAGGACACTCCCGTCCGGACTGAACGCCACGCTCTCGACGGTGCTGGCATGGTTGAAAGGCTGGCCGATTTGCTCGTGGCTGGTGGTGTCCCAGAGCCGGGCGGTCTTGTCGCTGCTCGCGGTGGCCAGCATGCGGCCATCGGGGCTGAAAGCCACCTGGTGGACGGCGTCGGTGATGCCGGCCAAAACCCCGTCACTGGACGAGACCGCGTCCTCGGTCCCACACGCTGTGACACCAGCCAACGCCAGGACGACGGCGACCGCGCCCGCGCGCCTACGCAGCCAGCCGAGAGCCTGCCCACCGGCCATTCCCGCGACCTTCGTCGCTCGTCCCGCCCGGCCGAAAGGGTGATCCCCCATGAGCTCCATGTCCCCTCCGCGAACAGTCCACCGACTTACCCGGCGAACATAACCACGGCACATGAGATCCCGATGACACAACAACACCGGCCAACCGCAAGCCAGGGCGTTGTCTCCTCAAACCCGGCCGGCCCCGAACAACCGCTCATCGGCATGGGCGGACGTGCCCCGTCACGGCCATCCGCCGAATGGCGCGGTTGAGCCGGCCGGAGGCACTGGCGACCGTCGCCCAGTTCCACTCGGCGGGATCACCGAGTCGCCGCAAGGTCGTGGACCAGGCCGCAGCCCGCTTCTGGCAACACCAGAACAACGATCTCAACGACCGTGGCCCCATCGTCGCCAACGGCGTAAAAGTCGAGGTTCGGCACAAGCCGACTATCCCAGCCGCGGCATCGCCCACCAGGTGGATGCCCTAATTTTCGGCTTCTCTCGCCCACCCGAACGGAGGCGGCGTCCCCTGCGCTATCACGAAGTTCCCAGGGTATGTGGCATCGCAGACTCCGCACCGCGCACGAAGATCATTCATGCGGGTCCACGGACTGCCGTGCTCGTCCGGAATCGCGGGCATCGAGTAGCCGTGTTGCTCTGTGATCAGCGATGGCCACTGCGGATCGCAGCGACATCCTTCTCGCTTCAGCCACCTGATGGCCATCCCCACCCCTTTGCCGACAGTCGCCGCCACGCGCGTTCCAGGAGCTTAGTGATAACGGAGGGCTCGTCTGGCCCTGAGCCCTCCAGCCAGGTTTCTATCGAACAGCCACTCCACGTTCGGCCCGACCCTAATGCTGAGGTACGAGTGGCACGGGACCTAACCGATGGGCGACGTCACCCATCCGGCAAGCTGTACCTGCCCGCTACTTCCGTGCGGGCGCGAGGCTGAGGAGCCCACATCCGTACGCCTTGGCTCGCCCGATACCGGTGACAGTCCCTAAAAATGCGGAAGTAAAGGCCGATGGCTTTCGACAGACGTCTTCAGCGTAGGCAGGTGATGGAGTAGTCGCCACCTTCTTGTTTGGTGACGCCGTGTGTTTCGCTGGGGAAGCCGGGGAAGTAGCGGTCGAATTCTTGCAGTGCGCAGAGGTAGAGCAGGGTGGGGTCACCTTCGTCGCCGGCGCGTTCGCCGGGCATGAGGACGGGGATGCCGGGTGGGGTGGTGACGACCATGGTGGCCACCGTGCGGCCGGCGAGGTTGGCCAGGGTGACTGGTTCGGTGCCGCCTCGGATGAGTCGTTGGTAGGTCTGTGCCGGGGTGAGGACCGCCTCGGGGGTGTGGGTGAACGCTTCGTCCAGCAGCACGGTCAGTTCGCTGGCGCGAAGTTGGGTGTGCATCTGGTCGCAGAGCCCGGCCAGGGTGAGACCTGCGTAGCGTGCGGGGTGTTCTTTGACGAGGGCGGGCAGGACCTGGTCGAGGGCGGCGCCGGTGTCGTAGAGGTTTTTGAAGTCCATCAGCGCGTCGAGCAGGGTGCCCCACTTGCCTTTGGTGATGCCCATGGAGAACAGGATCAGGCACGTGTAGGCGTCGGTTTTCTCGACCACGATCCGCCTGGTTTCGAGGTAGGTGGTGAGGATTCGGGCCGGGATACCCCTGTCGGCGACGTCCCCGCGGGCGTTCACCCCGGGGCAGGTGATGCTGACCTTGATCGGGTCCAGCAGGCAGTAGCCCTCTTCCATACCGTCGAAACCATGCCAGTCCGCGCCGGGGGCCAGCTGCCAGCAGCTCGGTTCGGTGCGTAGCAAGGTCAGCGGCGCATCGGCGAAGGCGTGGGTGCTGCCGGTGTCGGGGTCGGTGACTTCGTCGGGTTGCCAGGCGCTGAAGAACCAGTCGGGCCGGTCACCGGCTTCCGTGATGCGCCTGCCGATGCGGACCAGGGCCTGGCGGAACCGGATGGCTTCGGTGATCGCCTCGTTGGTGAGCCAGGTGCCGCCAGGACCGTCCATCATGGCCGCGGCGACGTCCAGCCCGGCGATCATGGGATAGCTCGGCGAGGTAGTGGCGTGCATCATGAACGTTTCGTTGAACTGCCGGTGCTCGACCGGTGACCGTGGTGAATTCTTGATGTGCAGCATCGCGCTTTGTGAGGGGGCGGCGAGGAGTTTGTGGGTTGACTGGGTCGAGAAGATCGTGGGCCGCAGCTTGTCGGGTAGCGCGGCGGAGTCGACGGACATGCCGTAGCGGCGGGCATAGAGCGGGTTGAACCGGGCGTAGGCGAACCACGCCTCGTCCAGGTGCAGCCGCGGGACGCTGGCGCCGAGCAGTTCGGCGACCCGGACCGTGTCGTAGCACAGCCCGTCGTAGGTCGAGTTGGTGATCACCGCGTAGACCGGGTCGGGACTGGCCGCGCCTTCGGTGAACGGGCTCTCACGGATCAACCCGGCGACAGCGTCGGCGGTCATCGTGGCGGGGGCGATGGGACCCATCAGTCCGTACCCGTTGCGAGTCGGCAGCAAATACACCGGCCTGCCGCCGGTCAGTGTCAAACCGTGCCCGATCGCCTTATGACAGTTACGGTCGACCAGAACCAGCTCATCGGTGGCGACGCTGGCATGACAGGCCAGCCGGTCTCCGGTGGAGTCACCGTGCAAGACGAAATAGGTCATGTCCGCGCCGAAAACACGAGCGGCGTTGCGCTCGGCGTCACCGATCGGGCCGGTGTGCTCGAACAACGAACCCAGTTCGGCCACCGAAATCGACAGATCGGTGCGGAACAGCCGCTCACCGTAGTAGTCGAAATAGGTGCGCCCGACCGGTGACTTGAGATAGGCGACCCCGCCGGCGTGCGCGGGGGTGTGCCAGGAATATTCGTGGTTGTCGTCGAACCGGCGCAGTTCCCGGAAGAACGGTGGCAACACATCGTTCAGGTATTGCTCGGCTGCGACCCCGATCCGGCCCGCCACGAAGTCCGGGGTGTCCTCCAGCAGCCAGACATAACCGCAGACCACCTCCGACACCCACAACGGCAGGTCGTCGACGGAATCGGCGGTGGTGACCAGGAACACCGGCAACTTGCCGAACCGGGCCATCAACGCCCTGAGCACCACCTCGGCCGGACGTCGTCCCGGCTCCGCCCTTGGCGCCGCGTCGTCGTCCGGTTCGAGATCCCACCCGACCAACACCGCCGCCAGCTCGGCCCGGCTTTCGATCAGCGCCAGCGCGTCCCCCGCCGTCTGCGCTCGCGCGATCGCATGCCCCCGCTCACCCAGCCGCGCACAGATCCCGTCCAGTTGCTCGGTCAGCACCGTCCCGCCACCATTGTCGTTCAACACCATCAAAACCGTCGAATGCGCCACGGTGCACTCCCTTCTTTGTCGAACACCAACGACCGCGAACTCTGTACTTTCAAGACGTCCAAGAACTGAAGCAACGACGGCATAGCGGTTGTTCGTTTGGCTCAACGGGAACTAACGGGCGGGGGCTGCAGACACGAACCGTAGGCCTCCCGGGCACCGCTACCGACCTTCCTTGACGACGAGACGAACAACCATAAAAAGCACCAAAATCGCACGTTCGCCGCCATTCGGGTACGGCAGCGTGACCGTGCGTACGAACGAGCATGGCGCTGCGGTCTCCGCAGGCCCTCATTCGGCGCAATTTCGCGATCTTGGCAACGGCTACCGCTGGATACCGGTAGCATTTTCAGCCACCCGAACGAGTGATCTATCCCGCTGAACTGCTGGACAACCCGTTCCTCGGCGACTTCAGCGTCGCCCCCCTGCCTTTCAACTCCTCCAGGACAACCTCATCGGTAAGTAGCGCCGGGGTCGAGGTATGCCCCGAGGTTGCCTTCCCAGTGCAGGGCGATCTGGTGAACGTCGTCGGCGCCCCGTTGGGACACCTTCCGATCGTGGGGATCGAGGGCATGCTCGGCAGCGCGAAACAAGAGTGCTCGCGCGTCGCCGAGAATCATGACTATGTTGCTTCTCACCGCGTCGGAGGCAAGTGATGTCCGCCCCCCTGCGTCGTCGGCCCCCTGCCCTGATGTCAGCGTCGAGGCCATGCCATAGGTCCTCGTCAGGTAGGGCATAGACGCCAGCGAATCGGAGATTCTCGGCAGCTCTTCCCAGGACCATCACGACGTTGCGGTTCGCGACGGCATCCTCAGGATTGTGTGCGGCGAGCACCCGGCCCGCCACCCCGACGATTTCGAGGACGCGCCAGACCTCCAGGAGAACTTTCGCGGTGTCGTCCGGATCAGTGGATCGCAACGAGGTGGCAGTGTCGATGATCAACCGTTGAACGGCGAGCACGGAAGGCGGCACTCGCCGTAGCGGCGGCCAGTGTCACGTTTTCCAAGGCGGTCAGGTGGAAAAGCAGATTGAACGATTGGAAGACGAACCCGATCTGCGCCCGGCGGATCGCCGCCGCTTTCGCATCGGGCAGTGTGGTCACGTTCTGCCCGGCGCATCGATCGAGCCGGTGTCCGGTCTGGCCAGTAGACCCGCCACGTTGAGCACAGTCGACTTACCCGACCCTGACCGGCCGCGCAGCACGACCAGTTCCAACGCGGTGAGGTGCTTAGCCTCCAGCTCCTCCAGCCCGAAGTCCTGCGAACGCGCGAGGTGAACCGCTTCTCCCGCCACATCACCGCCAGCTCGCCAGCTCCTGCCGCAGGCTTGCCGCTGGCTTCCGGACGCTATGATTTACTCATCTAGGTAGTACTCTTCGGAAATCGGGTACCCCCGGTCGAGAAAACTGCGCGAAATTCAGCTACCAAGAGATCGCTAATCGTTATCTTGTTGCAACGCGAAGCCAAACGGGTGACTTCTTTAAACCATCCTTTCGGGCGTAATCTCCGTGCTGATACGGGTGTTCGCGTCACCTAAGAGGAGGATCACCGAGCCCGGCGCACTGGAAACCGGCTCAGCTTATCGGAGAGATCACAAATGAAATCGCGAATCCGCCGGAGTGTCACACCTCTGGCCATAACACTTTGCTGCGGCGCGGCCCTGATGGTTTCTTCCGCGCAGGCCGCACCGTCGTCACCGGTGGGTGCGGCCGCTCCCCTCCGCGCCGCCGCAGTAGCCCAGGAAACCTGCTACGCCGACTCCGACCCAGGGGAAGTCGCCGATTGCCCCATCCCCCAGCTCGGCATCACCAAAACGCTGTCCAACGGGCAAATGAAGTCCAGGGAAGTACCTCCCGGTGCGATCGCCCGTGAACTGGAAGCCAACGGCCCCGCAGCCGAGGCGGGAATCGGGCAAGGAGACAGGATCATCAGTGCCGCCGGCACAGAGATCAAGAAGGCAGATGACCTTATCGCCGTGCTCGCCCCTCTCCCAGAGGGCGAGAACGTGACGTTCAAGTTCGTGTCCGAGGGCACGACGGAGTCGAAGACCATCGACATCGCCCTGCGGGCTCTCCCCCCGAAGAAGTGTGAGGAATCAGAGGACGAGGACGGCAATTCGTGCGCGATACCCCGGCTCGGTATCACTGATTCCGAGACCGCGTATTCCTCGAATATCGACGTTACTGGGATTGGCACGAAGATCGGCGCGCTGGACGTCGACGGCGCGGCCGCCAAAGCTGGGATCAAAGACGGCAACTGCATCCACGCGATTACCACCAAATCGAAACCAGCCGGCGACCGCGACGGCACAGATTTGAACGACCCGGACGCACTCAATAAAGAACTGGCCGACTACGAATCCGGCACGGTAGTCAAGCTCTACGTCCGTGAGGCTGCATGTTCCGGAAAGATCTCCTGGCTTTCCGTCACCCTCCCCTGACCGGCACACGCCGCCCGGCCTGTCGCGCCGGAGAGCGGGCGGCCCTGAGGTACCGCGTGCGCCCACCATTCCCGGATGACCCGTCGTTCCGGCGTGCGTGCTTCCGCACCAGCTCCCATCGCGGCCGTCGGCACAGCATCGATACGCGTGCCGACGGCCCGGGCCGAGCTGGGTCGACGAGGATATCTGAGTGATCAGGTCGGCATGGGTGCGCCCTGCGCCCGCTCCAGCACGTCCATAGCGAGTCGGAGTTCTTCGGTCTCGGACACTTCGGCGCGGGATGTAGAGGCGGTGGCTGTAGGTCTCGGTGTCGGACGCGTAGTCCGTCCAGCCCACGCACAGCCACCGAAGTAGACGCCGAGGACGACGTCCCTGATTTCCTGAAAGACCCTCCTTCTCGACTTTGCGAGTCGGTTCATCCCGCCCTTAGTGGACAGGCTTGACTTGGACCAGGGCGCACAGTTGCTGGGTCGGCTGAGGTACCGGTTCTTGATTGCGAGCGCCGAAAGAACCCTCAGCAAGGCCGCACGCATTGGCTACCCGGTCTATCTGCTTGGTGTCGTCTGCGCGTTCTTGGTTACCTTCGGCTGAACACGGCGGACTCCTTGGCAGCAGTCATACCAGCGCGGCGAACACAGCCCGGTCCGCACAGTCCAGACGAGGTTTCGAGTTGTCTCTGCGCAGGACAGCAATTTCATGGCGTAACACCAGCAACTCGACGTCCTTCGAAGATCAGGTAGAGCAGACGCAGCGCCATGGCTGCCGATCATGCCCTGCCCGTCGAACGTGCCGTCGCCGCAGGTTGGGTGCGTGGACCGACTTCAGGAACCTCACAGGCGTGAGTGCAGCAGCAGGACTCATGGTGGTGACAGCTTGCGATCAGCTTTGGGCGGCCACCTTTGGATCAGAAGTCCAGGAGCAAGTCCAGTGCGGTGGTGTTGAGAAGGTTGATGCGGACGAAGTCGAGGTGGTCGGAAAGTTCGAAGAACGTTTGGTCCATGGCGAGATAGCGGGTTCGTGGCGTGCGAGTGCGAGCGAAAAGGAAAAAACCGCTTGTCGCATGTGTGGCCGCGGTCAGGGCGTTGGCGTTCAAGAGGCGTTTGTATTTGTCCTGGATGTAGTGGATTAGGTCGCTATTTCCAGTGGTGAGCATGAGGTCGACTGCGCGATGCGCAAAGGCTCGGTCCGACACCGGCACATCGCCATGCAGGTTGATGTGCAGTTTGTCCAGTTCATCGTGCAGCGCGGGCGGAGTGAGCAGGTAGGCGCTTCGGTAGCCGTGCAATGACAGGTACTTCGTGGGGGAAATCAGCCGAAGGGTTTGTTCTGCCGGTAGGCGGGACGAGGGTTCGGCGTGTTCACCGTTCCAGCGCATGTACTGAAAGGTGCCGTCGATGAACACCAGCGAGCCTGTTCGCGTCTGCCACCGGGCGATCACATTCAACACGTGTTCGGGGACTGATGTGCCGCCGTACCATATTGGGTCACTGAGAATCAGCACGGTTCGGTCTGATGGTAAAGCCAGGGCCAGATCAGGGTGAAATGCGTGGTGGCGGGCAACGGGCCTGGCATCGATACCGTACATCTGGAAAAAGTAAGCGAATTTGTAGTATAATGGCGGCAGGTAGTACACAGACCTGTGGCCAGCCATCAGCAACCATGTGCAAAACGTGGCAAGGAAGGCACTTGAGCCTCCACCCGGGATGATTAGCTCTGGATCGCGGGATACACCGTCGTACAGGTGGTGAAACTCGGCGATCTTGGCTTTGAGGTCCTGGTCCTTATCGATGCCGGCGTAGCGTGTGACGTCGCCGAGGAGGCGTGGTGGTGTGGTAGCCAATTCACCAAGGTAGGACTCGACAAACGGATGCCCACCGTCGTAGTCGGAGATGAACGGCATGGGGAACGGTTTGCGGCGCTCCAGGTTCAGCGCTTCGTGCTTGGCCAGCATCTGAGCCAGTTCCTTGGCCATCACTATCCCTTGGGAGTCGTTCAACGGGTAGCTGTGCCCACCAGCGCCACACGCGGGAGTTCTGCGCGGAATCGGCTGCCTTGAGCCGTAACGGTCAGGCCACGCACGGGGAGGCCGAACTCAGTCTGCTGAGTCCTGGTGAAGGTGGCGTAGCGGCGGACGAGCTCTTCGACAGCCGACCAGAAGTCAGCGCCACGGGTGATGTTGCGGGGGAAGAGCTTGTGGATCGCGAAGAGGCTGTACATGTAGTCGAGGATCCGATGGGAGGCTTCGGTCGCTGAGTCGGCATACACCACACAGGGGTCGTACATGTGGTGCACCTCGATATCGCGGAAGCCGGCGCGAGTGAGCAGGTCGCGCAACTCGCCCGGGGTGAAATGGTCGTGCTTGTGACCAGTTTCGGTGTAGCGATCGAGTGCCTCCGAATACCATAGTGCGGTCGGCGTTCCCTCCTCGAAATCGTGGACAACAACCCGCCCTCCAGGGCGCAGCACTCGCCGGGTCTCGGCGAGCGCTTGAGGCTGTTCATCCGTGGGAATATGGTGTGTGCCATAGGCGAAGACGACGCCGTCGAGTGAGGAGTCGCGGAACAACCAGCGCTGCGTAGATTGGCGCACGGCCGGCAAACCCAGGTCGAGTGCGTCGATGATCATCGGTGCGGCGATGTCTGCGGTGAAAACGGTTGGTGCCGCCGCTCCTCGCAGCAGTCGCAGCGCGCGGGTCATCGTGCCATTGCCGCCGAGTGCGTCGAGCAGGTGCACCGCGCCGGCACTCCTGTTGACGGGAGTGGCCATTCGGCAAAGCAGCTCAATGCCCCTCGACCGGATCAGAGGGTATGTCGTCTGCGCGGCGCGGTACGCGTCGCCACGACCACCATGATCGGCATCCGCGAAGGCCGAGGGCTCGGAGTCCAGCGACCTGTAGATGCTGACCAATTCCGCGGGCTGCAGGCGCGGAAGGTCCAGCCGTCCGTACAGGTTCGGGTGCTTGAGCCGGAGTTCGTCCAGGTACTCCCGCAAGGTGATACCGGGCAGGAACGGAACCCCCGCAAAACGGGAGTGATCCCCATCGCGCATCACGTTCCCCCACCTCCGGCTACTCTTCGAACGCTGACAACAGCTTCCGATCGTCCACGTCGGTGATTCGGGCGATGTCGTAGCGGTTTTGATCGGCCTGACCGAGTGAGGTGAACGCCGCGTCGATAGCTGCCCGCAGGCCCCATACCTCTGTGTAGTGTGGCCAGCCAGGGTGGCCCCGCTCGATGTCTTGCTGCCGGGCGAAGATGTAGTTGGCCCAGTCCCGCGAGCGCGGGAACCGGTGGTGGAAGTCGTGGCAAGGCCCGTCGCCGACGAAGACGAACAGGCGACCCGGCAGGTGCACGAACAGCATGCGCTCCCACCAACGCAACCAGTCACGCACCCGCCGGCCGTCACAGCCCGCTGGAGCGGGAGCAGGGTCCCCGAAGAAGACGCCGTGCGTGTGGCCGGCCAGTTCAGCCCGGCCCTTCGACGGCTGGCCTGGCGGCGGGAAGATGTGGCGCGAGGACAGACGAATTGTCGCCGCGGCGTTGAACAGGACTGTTAGCGGGAAGACCCACAGCAGCAGAAACTGCGGCCAGATGCCCAGTGCCGTGACCGCGCCGACCTGTCCGGCCAGCAGGGCGAGTACGGCCGTGCGGTACCAAGGCGCTGTGCCTCGAAAGTGCGAGCCAATCCGGGAACAGGTGGCTTTCAGCTGGTGGCTTGGGCTGAGTACACCCAGCCACATCCGCCGATAAAGCTCGTTGCGGGTCATGCCCGCCCGCATACCCAGGACGAGCACCAGGTACTGCACCGTCGGGTCCCGCAACGTCATATGGTTGCTGGAGTGGTGGTCGCCGATGTGTTCTTTCCGGTAGCCGGTGTACTCCTGGGTGAGCAGCAGGACGGCGATGGCCGTCCCTAGCGCGGTGTCGATCCGCTTGTTTCGCAGAAAGTTCCCGTGCGAGCACTGGTGCACGATCATCACCCGAAGCTTGCGGATGCCGTGCGTGGTCAGCAGCCAGGACACCGGGAGCAGGATCGCCGCCCAGCCGGAGTCGATCAGGACCCATCCCAACGCGACGCCGGCGACGATCGGCAGCACGCTCGCGATGAGATGCAGCATCGGCGTGCAATGCCAGGGCCGCTGCCCGGACAAGGGCTTCCCGGTGAGCCAGGTCAGCGCAGGCTGCAGTGCGCGCGGAAGCACCCGCATCGTCTCACGTGGATTGGTATTGGTGGGCGTGGATGTTTCGCTTTCCATGCGCCTCATCTCCCATTCCGAATGGACTCCTTGGTCCAGGATCGGTCATGGCAGTAGCGTGGCGAACCCTTCGTCGAGTGGAGCGCTTTTTCCGGTGCACATGTCCACATAGGCGGATTTCAAAGCGGTCCCGATCGGAGCGTTTCCATGTCGCGTTCGGTGCCCGTCCACTGAGCTGACGATACGGAGTTCCTCCCAGGTCCCACAGATGAAGACCTCATCAGCAAGGTAAAGCTCGGAACGACTGATCGAGCATTCCACCACGTCGATTCCGAGTTCTTTTCGGGCCAGTTCGATGATTATTTGCCGGGTGAGACTGTCGAGCACGCCGTCGGAGAGCGGTGGGGTGTACAACCGGCCGTGTCGCGCGACGAACACCACCGCTTCTGCCGTTTCGGCGACCATCCCACGGGTGTTGAGCAGAATTGCCTGATCCGCACCGGCCTGCCTCGCTTCGACCCTGGCCAGTCGCAGCATCGCGTAGGTGGCGCTGGTCTTCACCAGTACTGGGAAGGACGTGTCCGGTGCGCGCTGCCAGGAGCTCACCGCGGCGGTGATCGGCTCAGACTTGCGGGGACCGATCCGGTGCAGCGATGCGAAGGCGCCCACCGGCGCCAATTGCTCATTCCGTCCCGGGGTCGCGACGTCCGGGTACACATTGGACCTGCCCGCATCGACGTAGAGCGTAAGCCTCAGGTAGACGTCCTCCCGAAAGCTGGTCGCCGCGAGCAGCTTGCCGATTCCTGTGCGGAGTTCGGGCAACAGAGTGGTGTCGTGCACGTGCAGCAAGTCAGCCGCGGAACGAAGGCGGTCGAGGTGACCGTCGAGCTGAATCACCGCGAACTTACCCTCGTCGGCGCGCCAGTAGGCGCGTAGCCCGTCATAGACCGTGAATCCGCGGAAGGCTGTTACCGGAACGGTCGCTTCGGCCCAGGTCACGACTTCGCCATGCCACCAGACGAGTGGCGCGTGTGCTTCGGTCATTGATCGACTCCCGCATCGGCGTGGACAATTTCGGATTCGACGATCAAGAAGTTTACCGGTTGCCTTCAAGTCAACCAGGCCCGCAGGGTGTCCGCCATCGACCATCAGAAGGATCGACTTGAATCAACCGAACGGAGGAAAGCCAAACATATTGTCGCGCGCCTACCGTCAGTAGAGTGACAGCATTACCGACACAACCTCCTGAATTCCGCGAATGGAGCAGCGGACTACGAAATCCATTGGCCCAGGCCGGAACTGTCTGGAAACGCGTACAGCCGGCCGATCTCGAGGCTACGCGACGGGCACTACAGCTGCGCCGCGTCGACCCGGGTGGGCTGCTGGCGATGTCAGGGCAGGTGCTCGGACCGGTGACGGAATGGGCGGCTTTGGGAAACAACGTCATCGGTGCATGGAACTGGCGAGGGGTCGACTTGGCCGACCAGTACCGAGCGGTGATGAGCGCCGCGGGCGCTTTCATCGCGTCCGCCATGTGCTACCTCAAGGTCTCCGGGCCGGATGCCGGGCGGGTGCTGGACGCGCTCTCCCCGCGGAGCGTGTCGGACATCCCGGTGAACGCGGCCAAGTTCGTGTTGTTCACGACACCGGCCGGGACCGTCGACGAGGAGGCGGTGGTGGTTCGGACAGGGCCGGAAGAGTTCCTGTTGTCCTGCGGCGGAGGGAAGCCGCCCAGTTGGCTCAATTTGATGGCTGAAGGCTTTGCGGTATGTGTCGAACCAAGCTCGGTGTTCAGCTTCAACATCAAGGGGCCACAGCGGTTGGCCGCAGTACAAAGCCTGGTCGACAGCCAGTCAGATGACGCCGTGGCCGCGCTGGAACCATTCCAATCGCGCCTGGTCGGCACACAGGTCGGCGGCCTGGCGCGAGTCCTGCGCTCGGTCATCGGCTACGAGGTATGGGCCGAACAAGACGTGCTGGCAGCTGTCTGGCGGCAGCTGCTGGAGGACCGGCCGGCAATCACCCCTTGCGGATGGGAATTGTTGACCGTCTACCGGCTGGAGTGCCAAGAAATTCTGTTCGGGCTTTTTCCTGTGGACCTACACGCCGGGACGACATTGTTCGAGGTCGGCGCCGGCTGGATGGTGCGCTCCGACAGGCACGCGCAACGAAACTTCGTGGGACGTGAAGCATTGACGACGGCGAGCGGCGCGAAACGCTTCAGGCTCACCGGCCTCCGCGCTGTTGACGACAACGCCATCCAACCGGTGCTCGGCCAGGAGGTCCTCACTGCTGCTCGGCATTTCGCCGGCTACGTAACCTCGGCGGCGTGGTCACCGCGAGAAGGGCGTTTCCTCGCCTTCGCACACCTGCTGCCGGAGAGTGTGAATGGCTCCGAGGTCCACGTGGCCGGTGCGCGCTGGGAGGTCCGCTCGGTTCCGTTCGGCGTTGGAAGTTGATGAACCTGCCCACACCAAAGGGAAGAAGCGAACTATGCGACGCTCACCGATCAGTGTGCTGCACGGTTGCGATCCAGACGAGAACCCGTTTCCAGCCGAACAGTTCGCGGTCACAGCACAGGACATGTTGGTCGAGCACGGCTACGTCCACCTCACCGGTCTGCCGGACGCCTTCGATCCCGTGTCGTTCGGCCGCGAACTGGGTCCACTCATGCCGCACTACAACGGCACGCTCGTCGCTGAGGTGCGTGCGACGGGTGACACGACCTACTATCCCGGAAGCACCCGTGCCTTCAGTCCCCACACCGAGGGCTACGACTTGGTGTGCCTTCCGCCGCGATACCTCGCTTTGTGGTGCGTACGCCCCACCGAAGGACCCGGCGGTCAGACCACCTTGGCAGACACCACCCCCTGGCTTGAACGCCTCGACGGCCCGCAGCGACGTCACCTGGAGCAGTTCGAGTATGACTGGAGCAACCCGCACGGCGAAGGATTGGACACCACCGTAAAACACCCGGTCATCGAGACACACGATGCCAACACCATTGTCCGCTTCTCCTGCAACAACATCGTCCGCAACGAGGACGATGTCGTCGCAGCACTGCAGCGACTATGGCAGGAATGGTACGCCGACGACCACATCGAGATCACCTACGCTCGCAACGACATGCTGATTTGGGACAACTGGCGCATGCTCCACGCCCGCAACGCACACCAAGATCCGAATCGCCACCTGCGTCGCATCCACATAGCGACAGATGCCGGCCGGTCCGATACCACCGCACCCAAGGGATAGCCCAGGTTCCCTCGCCCGAATAAAACGTGGTTCCGCGTGAGGCTGTTGCCGGCCTCGAGCTCGGACACTGGGTCCCGTCGCGGCGGTGGCGTTACACCGGACCGAGCCCATCATGCGCAGTCAGGCTGGGCAGAACCACGTGCCGCCATTCGTGGTCAAGCGAGCAGCAGTGGTGTGGCGCCAGGTCCGCGCGAAGGTGTCGATCTGTGTGTCGACAGCAGGATTCCTGTCGTGCGGTCGATTCTGGAGTCGAATGGGTGGCGACTCGGTTTTCTTTTACATCTTAAGGGTTGCCGCTCTATCGAAGATCTATTCGCTGTGCCTGCCACGCCACACCTGTGGGTGGCAGAACAAATAACGTTGAATACTGGAAGATACTGCCGAACTCGCTGCACAGGACGGCCGATTACCGGAGTCTTCCGGCAGCGAGGTGATCACGAGTCGGCTACCGGCGCAGTCGATGCGTCGCGAACCCGAATCATGTTCCCGTCCGGCGCCTGGCCCGCCACCTCGCGACTGGCAGGAATTCCGTGTCGTTGGTGCCGCGGGTGCCTGTCGGCCTGAGGCGGACAAGATCACACGGTTCGGTCGGGAGCGCTGCCCGAAAGAGGGTGAACACGGTTTCCTGTACGCGCAATGATCGATCCAGCGAGTGCGTACCACCTACATCGGGAAGGCGTGCTGCGACCGGCACGCCGACCCGCGGTCAAACCCGACAACCCGGAACCGTGCAAAGAGGTCCCACTTCGGCCGACAACACCAGCCCTGCCGACCCCGTCACCTCCACGCCGTGACCCACCTACCTCCGTTGCAGAAAATGCAACATTGTTGCCTTCAATAGCCACGGCGGCACCGACCTCGCAGATCAGCTTGGGAGGGGTCGTCGGGAAAAGGACCAGCTCTGCTGGCACCTCGCCCGACGGCCTACCTCGCCCAGTCGGTGCCCGGGTTCCCGTCCCGCCGCTCAGCACCGCCCGCAGTCCGCGGGCCAGGCAGTTCCAGGCCGGGCAGGGGCGTACGCCGACTCTTTGGGCCCTACTGCTTCAACCACTCATGCTTGCCCTTGCCGGGGTCTCCCTGCCAGATAGTGCCGTACTTCGCGCGGACGACCTCATCCTCATTCGTTATCCAGGAGTGGTCGTTATTCGTCCGAAACTCCACATACCTGACTTTCTTCCCGTCCGTGATGACCATTTGCAGCGTCTTGGCTCCCATGAGGCTGGCAAAGCCGCTGGGGGTGAAGTACTGCTTCCAGCCGGTATTGTAAACGGCCTTGTAAACACCGGACTCCACCGTGAACGTGTGCTGCGAATAGAAGGTTTCGAGGAACTTGGCCGCCAATTCCCGTGCCTTCTGGTTTGCCTGCACGATCCCTTGGACGATCTTGATGCACGCTTGCACCGCGTTGACAAGGTCTCGCACCGACCGCAGGGTCTTGGATAGGTTCAGGATGCCCCCGCACTCCTTGGCCAGCTCGACATAGGTATCGACCAACGAGCCGACCTCGACCATGAAATCAATGATTTTCCATTCCATGCTCAAGCCGATAATGACCTTGTCGTCCCAGTCGCAATTATTGGCGAGGTGGACCGTCCGCGACATGGGCGCGGCGTACTCGGTGTCCACATTCGAAAGGTCTTTTCCGGACTCCAATGCCAGAATTTCTTCTTCCGTGAGCTCGATGTTCTGGGTCATGCCATCCTCCGTGTCATAGCATGTACACCCCCCTCCGAATGAGAGGCGTCTTTAACGGGCCGCGACTATCTGTTGGGCTCAACGCCGGTCACTCGCGGGTGGACGACCGGGCGGGCCTTCATCGCAACGTTTCGTGTGATCAACACCTCCTCAGGGGCGGCCGGTGCCCAGGGGTGGCGGCACTGGCGCGGGTGCGCGACGAGGCGACACTGTGTTTATGGGACACCCGCTACGGGCTGCTGTCCCCGGCCGAGGCGATAGTGCTCGATCGGCTGGCGGTGACGCACCTGTCGGGTCAGGGCGTCGAGCAGCCTGACGCGGGGCACCTCGGCTCGTGCCCGCTCCCAGGCGCGTGGTGCGCGGAACACCACGCCCGAATACGTGGCCCGGTCCGCCCACCGCCGCGTCCCGGCCGAGGTGTCGGGGCGCAGCAACAGCTCGGCCACGCAGCGGTAGACCAGCCTGTTCCCGGCGGTGGGCCACCGGCTGACGGCCGGCAGGTCGGCCACCACCGCGGGGAGGCCGGCACGGTAGTCCAAGCAGGCGGGCCCGCAGGACGTCGCGTACCGCGTGACCGACCTCGACCCTGCGCTGCCCGGGTGAAGAGCAGGTCCTGTCTGAAGAAGCCCGACTTCCCGTGTTGAACTCCGGGCCGCGCAGCAGCAGCCGCGCTGACTCCGGGCCGCTGACGCACCGGCCGCCCTGCGGCAGCCGAAGCATCTTCGCCACGCTGTGCCGGTGACCCAGGCAGTCCAGCGGATCGCGCCGCAACCGGCGCCTGTCCCTGATACTCATCCTCGATTCCCCTCCACAGCTGCTCCGCCTCACCCTTCCGGCAGGCCGACACCATCCGACCGCCACAGGTAAAGTTCCCGCCCCGACGAGGCACCCAACGCGAGGCCGCTGGTCACCACCTGGACGAGCGACCCATCCCCACCCCGCCCAAGCGGCCAGAAGCTAGCGTTCTGGACCCGGTGCACCACACCGCGACCGCGGCACGCAGCCGAGGACTGACACCCCCTTCCACGGCCGCCACCCCACGACTTCAGCAGGTCGTGCAGCCGCTCGATGCCCGAGCAGGGTCAGCCACGATCCCCCAGAACCGCCGATCCAACTTGCCCGCGAACGACCTCCGGCTGGCAGGCCCAGCGCTCGCGGGCGACACCGAACTTGTTGCGATTGATGCGTCTGTGAGGGTCATCCAGTTGAAGCATGTCGT
Source organism: Amycolatopsis sp. NPDC051071 (assembly GCF_040682875.1). NCBI lineage: Bacteria > Bacillati > Actinomycetota > Actinomycetes > Pseudonocardiales > Pseudonocardiaceae > Amycolatopsis > Amycolatopsis sp. NPDC051071. The sequence goes on from NZ_JBFBBY010000015.1 coordinate 92,512, forward strand.
CGGCGGTCACCGAGGGCCTTCCGCCGTGGTTTCCCTGCGGGCAGCGGCATTCAAGCCTGCCAGATGGGTTCGCGGATGGTCTGGCGGTCGGTTTCGGCCATCGCGGCGAAGAACACGAACAAGATGCGGCCGGTGCCCGCGGGGTCGTAGATCCGGCGAGTATTGAGGCCACGGACGGGTTTCTCGCGTGTTCCAGCAGGTCCCTATCCCGGTGTGGCCCCGGCCCGGCAGGTCCGGACGAGGTGGTTCGACGTTCGGGCGTGCCGGACCGGGTACCGGGATTGTTAGTGCCACCACCACCGTAGGGCCGGCTTGGTGTCGAAAATGCGTCGCATCATCGCGGTCATGGTCGTTCACCTCCTTCCGGTGTTGTGGTTGCTTGCTGGCTGAGTGGCGCGGTGGAGGGCCGGGGGACGCTGCCCTCGATCCTGACCGCGCGTGTGTTGCCTCGCTCACCCGGTTCCGCCCAGCGTTCGGGCCGCAACATTTCGGGGTCGCTCCAGTGGTGCTCGTCGTGGTGCACCAGGTACGGGCTGACCGACAGGACGTCGCCAAGGCTGAACGCGGTACCGCCGAGTTCGGTGGGGCGCGACAGGGCGCGGCCGACCATCGGGCGGTGCCGCAGTGCCGCGCGCACGATCTGGCCGGGCGGCCAGGACCACGGCGAGTCCGCCGTGTGGTGCAGACAGGCCAGCAGCACCGACCACGCCAGCGAGGAACCGACGGGTGCCACGATCGATCGGAACATCGTCAGCTGCACCTCGGCCACCTCGCCTGGGACGGGCGCCGAGCACGGCGTCCAGCACATCGCGGGGCCGGTCGGCAGGGTGTTTCCGGTGCTGCCGGGTCTCCTCGGTCACGGCGGTGACCCGGCCCGGCACGCAGGATCTCGAGCGCTACCCGCCACCAACCGCACCCAGCAAGGCGCGGACCCGCGGCTTCTGGGGGCGAAGTGCGGTCGACAACATCAGCACCAACCCCAAGTACACCGGCTACCAGGTCTTCAACTGCCGAGCCACGAAGTCCCGGCGCGGCAAGGTCAACGAACCGTACAAGTGGGTCTGGTCACCCAAACCCGTTCACGAACCGCTGGTGCCCAAGTGGATGTTCGACGAACTCACCACCCGGCGCGCGGCAAGACGCGGTTCACGAGCAGACGGGACCATCAATCCGCACCCGCAAACCGAACGCACCTACCTGTTCCGCGGCGGTGCCGATCCCCACGCCAACCTGCCCACCGCGGTCCGTATCCGCGAAGACGAGCTCTTGGACGCCGTCGGGCGCTTCTTCGGCGACCGGATCTTCGGCCCTGACCGTACGTCCATTCTGGAAGCAGACCTGGCCACTGTGGACGACAGCGCCGCTCAAGCACGCGCAGAGGATCGAGAGCGTCTCCAGCGTCAACTGGCCGACATCGAACGCAAATACAACGAATTGGCGGCGAACAAGAACACCGTTCAAGACGAGATGGTTCAGCTGGACGCGCAAGACATCGAGACTCCAGCACCACCCACGCCCTCGGACCTGAGTCTTCTGGACGCCGTCCCCTACTTGCGGGTCAACTTGGCCAGGGCTCCGCAGGCCCTGCTTCAGGCGCTCTTCGAGGTGACACAGCTCACCGTGCAGTTGAACGGCCCCGGCGACGTCGTGACGATCGGGGTTAAACTGCCAGCAGATCAAGTGCCCCCGATAGCGGAAGCAGGAGAAAGGATCACAGACGCCATGTCGACTACTGAAATAGCAAAAAGCGCCGATCAGAATGATCGACGCTCTTTGCGTGGTAGCTGTACGTACCCCCGATGGGATTCGAACCCACGCTACCGGCGTGAGAGGCCGGCGTCCTAGGCCGCTAGACGACGGGGGCTAGGAATTTCCTCTTGGAAGAGGAGGTTTTCAGTTGTTCACCTGCCGTGTTGCTGCGGAGAAACTTACCAGACCGGGCTTCCCGCCTTCGCAGGGGGGTCACTCTGTGTTTCACTCCGGAGAGTTCTCCAGCTGGGGTACCAGGACTCGAACCTAGACTAACTGGACCAGAACCAGTCGTGCTGCCAATTACACCATACCCCAGTGAGGCGCCGTCCCGATCTTGATCGGCTCAGCACCGCACGAGAGGAAATACTAGAGCACGCCGTTCCGCACTGTGAAAGCGGGGGTCTCCGAGGCGCGCTGCACCGGGACACCGAGCTTGGCGAACTCGGAAACGAGCAGCTCAGGGAGCTCGTTGAGGCCGGTGATGGTGTGCACGCCGTCCGGGGCGCGCTCGGCGATGCCGTCCCGGTCGAGCCAGACGGCGCCGAGGCCGGCGTCGCGGGCGCCGATGGCGTCGGTGTCCAGTTTGTCGCCGACGTGGACGGCCTGTGCCGGGTCGCAGCCGAGGCCGAGGCAGACCGAGTGGAACATCGCGGGGTCCGGTTTGGCTACTCCGAGTTCACCGGCGATGGCTACGTGGTCGAAGAACCGGGCGAGGCCGAGGTCGGCGATCTTCTTGCGCTGATGCGTGCCCGACGCGTTGGTGACGGCCGCGACGAGGACACCGGCGGCGCGCAGCCAGTCGAGACAAGGGAGGACATCGTCGAACAATTGCCACGAACGGGCGAGGAGTTCACGGCGGCGCCTTTCGAACCCGGTGACCTGCTCGTCGTCGGCCAGAATGCCGATCTCCGCGAGAAAACATTCAGTACGCCTGTGATGCATTGTGGTGTAATCGATTTCACCCGCGACGACGAGCGCGACATGCTCTTCGGTGATGAGATCCCACAGCGGCCAAAGATCGTTCCGGCCGGTGAGAGCACGCAGGCTGAGCCGGATCGCCGCCGTGCAGTCGATCAGCGTGTCGTCGATGTCGAGGCACACCAACCGTAACTCCGGGGGCTCCCAAGGGGCTCCGTCCGGAACGGCCGGAGTGGTTCGTGACGGGGTCCGGGGCACGAGAGCGAAATCCACCAAGTGAGGCTAGGGCACTCAGCGCGATCGCGACTCTGCCGATGAGGTGATTAAAGCTGCTCTGTTTCGGCGCGGCCGCTCTACTCCCAGTTGGTGAGATGACGTGTTTTAGTTACCGGGCAACGATGAACGCGGGCGACCGAGTGAAATGCCGCTGTTCGCCGACCCTCTCGATCCGCCGCACCGTACGCGCTGTCACAAGCCTGAAAACCTTGCGGGACTTGAGACCCGGACCGTCCACAAGGGCATTTGCCCGCTCACCCGGCAGTGTTCGCCACACCACTGTCCTTCCCGGACCGTCCCGCGGCGTTCGAGTCCTGTGTGGACAGTCTCGTCATCGCCCGCTCACCGCGCGTATGCCACGGCAGGCGGGTCGCTAGCCCGATCAGCGGATCCGTCCGGATGACGCTTGACGCGCCACCCCGGCAGGTGCATGCTGAGCTTATTCAACGAGTGATGAATAAGGGTTTCGAAGGGGTGGGACGGATGAACGAACGCACGAACTGCGTGATCGTCGGCGGTGGCCCCGCCGGCATGGTCGCCGGATTACTGCTGGCCAGGGCCGGTGTCGAGGTGACGGTGCTGGAGAAGCACAAGGACTTCCTGAGGGACTTCCGCGGCGACACGGTGCACCCGTCGACGCTGACCCTGCTCGACGAACTGGGGCTCGGCGAGAAGTTCTTGAGCCTGCCGCACAGTGAAATCTCCTACGCCGGCTTCCCGACCGAAGACGGCACGATGATGCGGCTGGCCGACCTGACCAGGCTGAAGGTGGCACATCCCTACATCGCGATGGTCCCGCAGTGGGACTTCCTGGATCTGCTGGCCGACGCTGGCGCGAAGGAGCCCACGTTCACGCTGCGCCGGAGCACGGAGATGACCGGGCTGATCCTGGAGCGGGGCCGGGTGACCGGGGTGCGTTACCGCGACGCCGAGGGGACCGACGGCGAGTTGCGCGCCGGCCTGGTGATCGCCGCAGACGGCCGCTGGTCGCTGGCCAGGCGGGAAGCCGGGCTTGTGCCGAAGGAGTACGACACCCCGTTCGACGCGTGGTGGTTCCGGATCTCGCGGCGTGACGGTGAACTCGAGGGCAGGCTGACCCCGAGGATGCGGGATCGCCGGTTCGCCGTGCCGCTGCCACGCAAGGGTTACTTCCAGATCGCCTACCTCAGCCCCAAGGGTGACGACCTGCGTGCCGAGGGCATCGAGGCGTTCCGGGCCAACGTGGCCGCGGTCCTGCCCGAACTGGCCGACCGCGTGGACGAGCTGAAGACGACCGACGACGTCAAATTCCTGGACGTCAAGATGAACCTGCTGCGGAAATGGCATCTCGACGGGTTGCTGTGCATTGGTGACGCGGCACACGCGATGTCACCGGTCGGCGGGGTCGGCATCAACCTCGCGGTGCAGGACGCGGTCGCGGCCGCCACCCTGCTCGCCGCACCGCTGCGCCGCGGCAGGCCCACGGTGGCGGAGCTGGAGAAGGTCCGCAAACGCCGCCTCGCGCCGACGATGCTGGTGCAGGGGCTGCAACGGCTGTTGCACAAGAACGTCCTGCGGCCGGTCATGGAGGGCAGGCGCAACGGCCCGCCCGCGCCGATGGTGAAACTGTTCAGCCGCTTCCCGGCGCTGTCCTACATTCCCGCGCGGCTGCTGGGCCTCGGCCTGCGGCCCGAGCATGCCCCGGCGTTCGCACGGCGGGCGATGGAACCGGTGGAGAGTTAGCGTCCTAGGTGTGACACGGGGGCGGTCAGACGCTCTGCACCGGGTTCGTCAGGGTGCCGATGCCTTCGATGGTGATCGAAACGGACTGGCCGTCCTCGATCGGGCCGACGCCCTCGGGGGTGCCGGTCAGGATGACGTCGCCGGGCAGCAGGGTCATCACACCGGAGACGAACTCGACCAGCTCGGGGATCTTGTGCACCAGATCCGACGTCCGGCCGTCCTGTTTGAGGACACCGTCCACCTCGGACTTGAGCGCGAGGCCGGCCGCGTCGATCGAGGTCTCGATCCACGGACCGAGCGGGCAGAAGGTGTCGAAACCCTTCGCCCGGCCCCACTGGCCGTCGGCCTTCTGCAGGTCACGCGCGCTGACGTCGTTCGCCACGGTGTAGCCGAGGATCACGCTCGCCGCGCGGGCGGCAGGCACGTTCTTGACCGGCTGGCCGATCACGATGGCCAGTTCGCCTTCGAAGTCGACACGGCCGATGCCGTCGGGCACGCGGATGGGCACGTTCGGGCCGATCACCGTGGTCGACGGCTTGATGAACAGCATCGGGTCCGCAGGGACCTCGTTGCCGAACTCGGCCGCGTGCTTGGCGTAGTTCCGGCCGACCGCGATCACCTTCGACGGCAGGATCGGCGCGAGCAGCCGCACGTCGGCGAGTGGCCAGCGTTTGCCGGTGAAGTTGGGGTTGCCGAAGGGGTGCTCGGCGATTTCGAGTACCTGGGCGTCGTCGCCGTCCCCTTCGACCGAAGCGAACGCGACACCACCGGGATGAGCAATTCGGGCTAGACGCACTCCCCCACTGTACGACTCCTCAGGCCGGACCCTCGGAGAGGGACTTGTGCACGAGCGCGTCGCACAGCGCGAGCCAGCTCGCTTCGACGATGTTGCCGTGTACGCCGACCGTGGTCCATTCGCGCTCGCCGTCGCTGGTTTCGACGAGTACGCGCGTGACGGCGTCCGTGCCGGGGTGGCCGGGCAGGATCCGCACCTTGTAGTCGGCCAGCTCGACACTGTCCAACCAGGACAGGTGCGGGCTGAGCGCCTCACGCAGGGCGGCGTCGAGGGCGTGCACGGGGCCGTTGCCCTCGGCGGTGGCGATCACCCGCTGCCCGGCGACGTGCACCTTCACCGTCGCCTCGGAGACGACCTCGCCGTCGGAGCGGTGGTCCAGCACGACCCGGTACGACTCCAGTTCGAACGGCGGTTCGTCGAGGACGTCGCGCTGCGGGCCGTCGACCTCCCGCCGCAGCAACAGTTCCAGTGAAGCGTCCGCGGCCTCGAACGACCAGCCTTCGGATTCGAGTTGCTTCACCTTGCGTACGGCGCTCGTCAGCGCCTCGGGCTGGCCGGCAAGGTCGACCCCGAGCTCACGTCCCTTGAGCTCCAGGCTGGCCCTGCCGGCCATCTCGGTGACCAGTACCCGCATGTCATTGCCGACAGAAGCTGGATCGATGTGGTTGTACAGCAACGGATCCACCTTGATCGCGCTCGCGTGCAGTCCCGCCTTGTGAGCGAAAGCCGACGCCCCTACGTAAGCCTGGTGGGTGTAGGGGGCGAGGTTGGCGATTTCGGCAAGAGCATGGGAGACCCGGGTGAGCTCGGCGGCACCTTCGGTCGGGAGGACCTCTATTCCGAGCTTGGTCACCAGATTTCCCGTCACGGCGAACAGATCGGCGTTACCCGCCCGTTCGCCGTACCCATTGGCGGTGCACTGGACGTGCGTCACGCCGGCCTGCACGGCGGCGACGGAGTTCGCCACCGCGCAGGAAGTGTCGTCCTGACAATGGATTCCGAGCCGGAATCCGGTCCTTTCCTTGACTTCGCGGACGGTTTCCGCGAGTCCGAGCGGCAGCTGGCCGCCGTTGGTGTCGCACAGCACGGCGACGTCGGCGCCGGCGTTCATCCCCGCGTCGAGCACCTTCAACGCGGTATCCGGGGAGAACGCGTAACCGTCGAAAAAGTGTTCCGCGTCAAGGAAGACGCGACGTCCCTCGGCGACAAGGAACGCGACGGTGTCCCGCACCATCGCGCAGGCCTCGCCGACGTCGACCCGCAGCGCGCGCTCGATGTGGCGAAGGTCCGATTTGGCCACCAGGGTGATCACCGGCGCCTGCGCGTCGAGCAGGGCCCGCACCTGCTTGTCCTGGTCCGCCGTGGTACCCGCTTTACGCGTCGCGCCGAACGCGACGAGCGCGGCATGGCGCAATTTCAGTTCGCCGGAAGCCGCACGGGCGAAGAATTCCGTGTCCTTGGGCAGCGCACCCGGCCACCCGCCTTCGATGAACCCGACCCCGAGATCGTCGAGCAGCCTCGCCACCGCCAGTTTGTCCGTGACGGAGTAGGTGATCCCCTCGCGCTGCGCGCCGTCGCGCAACGTCGTGTCGTAGAGGTGGAAGGCGTCGCCGAGCGGTGTACCGGCGGGCTCCGTGCGGGTCACGGGAAACTCCTCGTGGTGGCGGCAAAGCTGGTTCAGGCAACAAAAAAACCTCCCGCATGGGTGCGAGAGGTTGCGCGCCGGGGGCTCTTGTGGAGCTGTTATCCGGCGCGCTCGGCGATAATGATGGTGCGGGAGGTCACGAACGCATCATGGCATACGCTCTGCCCGGCGTCCACAGGCCGGGCAGAAGCTCCCACCCTTCGGGATCGCTCCGCGCTAACGCGACGAAGGGGCCTTTCACCGCGTCAGACGCTTGGAGCAAGCAGATCGACCGCTGGGGTGCGTTGCGGGTCACGGAAAAAGACCATGATCACGACATCCCGGACGAGGTCGTCGAGCTCGC
>NZ_JBFBBY010000016.1:0-97282 GCF_040682875.1 Amycolatopsis sp. NPDC051071
CCTCGGCTCAGCCGAGGGAAGGGGGCCTTCACGCGCCGTCCGCAAGTACAGGAAGGGGGCCTTCCTGTACCTAGGCGCAAGGAAGGGGGCCTTCCTGTACTGGGGAAGTTGTGCACGGCGCCGGTACCGAGAACTGACGTCAGGCCGCGCGGTAGGAGTCCAGTTCGCCCGCGAGCTCGTCGAACACCGCGATGTTGCATTCGAAGGCCACGATCGCCTCGTCGATCAGCCGCGCGCGTTCGTCCTCGTTCCACGGCGCCGAGTTCAGCTGTTCGCGGTAGTTGTCGCGGAATTTGGGCGCGCTGCCCAGCTGGTCGAAGTGGTAGAACAGTGAACCCGCCTCGGTCAGCTCGTACTTGCGTTCCAGCAGCCGCCGGATGACCTGGCCGCCGGCGATGTCGCCGAGGTAGCGGGTGTAGTGGTGGGCGACGAACCCGCCGGACCAGTCGGACGCCTCGGCCACCTGCCGCGCGTAGCGCTCGGTCGAGGGCAGCGGGCGGACGGTCTCACGCCAGTCCGGGCCGACGAGGTGTTCGAGGTCGCGTTCGAGGTTCGGCACCCGCAGCAGCTCGTCGAAGAGGAACTTGCCCGCCACCGGGTCCGCCGCCAGCTTGTCGCCTGCCCGCTCGATGGCCTGGTAGATGAAGTAGTACTGGATGGCCAGCCGGGTGTACCCCTCGACCGTGAGCTCGCCGCCGAGCAGCGCGTTCATGTACACGGAGTGGTTGGCCCGGTCGTGGGCGGCCATGGTGGAGGCGCGCAGGGTCGCGGAGAACGGCCCGGATGCGACGTCGGTGGTCACCGGCATGGACAGAGCCTCCAAGCATCGATCTGACATGCTGTCAGAAAGAGCGTAAGGCACAACCGGGGGTTAGGCTACCCTAATTCGCAGGTTTTTCCGTCATCCCGACCGCTCTGAGGACGAACCGGACGGCCGCCTCGATGGCGTCGTCCAGCCGCTCGGGTGGTACGTCGACGACCTGGCGGCTACCCAGCGCGGCCGTGATCATCGGGATCAGCACGTCGGGGTCTTCTTCCGGCACTCCCTCGGCGAGAATCTCGCGGAGTTGAGCCGTGATGGGATCGGCGTGCGCGCTGATCCGCCGGTAAGCGGCGGGCGCCAGCGCGGACGCGAGCGCCGTCCCCGGCGGCAGGTGGTACTCGGCCAGCACCCGCAACTGAAGCCGGACGAAGATCGAAAGCTTTCCGACCGGGGTGTCGGCGGTCTCGACGGCCGCTGTCAGCCGTTCGACGTAGCGCGTCGCCTCGTCCTCGACGAAGGCGACCAGCAGGCTTTCCTTGTCGGGGAAATGGTTGTACATCGCCGTGCGGCCGAGGCCGGCTTCGGCGGCGACACCGGCCAGCGTGATCGCGTCGAAACCGCGCTCGTACAGCTGCCCGCGCAGGACGTCGAACACCCTGCTGCGGACCTCGCGCCGGTGCTCCTCCAGCGACCGGCCGATGATCTTGGGCAAGAGCCACCTCCTGGGTGACCAGCTTAGTGGTCGGTTTCGGAAGTCCTTCGGGGTTTCGACGGCCCAGCTTCCCGCTGGACGTACGACCGAAAGGCCCGAGTACAACCCGGTACGAGGACCTTCCGGCCACACACCCAGCGGAAACCTGGATCCGCCGACACCCACGAAGGACCTCCGAAACCAACCACTTAGGTCTCGAGCGACCAGGTGTGCACCGGCGTCTCGGTTGCCGACAGCTCCAGGTACCGGCCCAGCATCCGGTTCAGCGCGGTCTCCCGCTCCGCGCCGCGCTCCTCCGCACGCAGGACGTACTCCCGCTGCCACGCCGCGCCGGTCCGCCTGGTCAGGCAGCGTTGCTCGATGATGCCCAGATAGCGCTCTCTCGCCTCATCCGAAACATCCGAACGGCGTAACCCCTCGTGGGCCAGCGGCAACAGGACGCGCAGCACCAGCTCGTCCGGTGGGATCCAGCCGATTCCCGGCCAGTACAGCTGCGCGTCGAAACCGCGCCGCGCCCCGGCGTACAGGTTCTCCTCGGCCGCCTGGAACGACATTTGTGTCCACACTGGACGGTCGGCTTCGGCCAGCGCCCGCTGTGCGCCGTAGAAGAAGGCGGCGTTCGCGACCATGTCGACGACGGTCGGTCCGGCAGGCAGCACCCGATTCTCCACCCGAAGGTGTGGCAGACCGTCGACGACGTCGTACACCGGACGATTCCAGCGCCAGACGGTTCCGTTGTGCAGACGCAGCTCGGTCAGCTTCGGTGCCTGGCCGGAGTCGAGTGCTTCGATCGGGTCCTCGCTGTCGGTTTCGGGCAGCAGACCGGGGAAATACCGGACGTTCTCCTCGAACAAGTCGAAGATCGACGTGATCCACCGCTCGCCGAACCACACCCGCGGCCGCACGCCCTGGTTTTTCAATTCCTCCGGCCGCGTGTCCGTGGCCTGCAGGAACAGCGGGATCCGCGTTTCGTGCCAGAGTGCCTTGCCGAGCAGGAACGGCGAGTTCGCGCCGACCGCGATCTGCACGCCCGCCAGCGCCTGCGCCGCGTTCCAGTGTGCCGCGAACTCCTCCGGCGCGACCTGCAAATGCAGCTGCACCGAGGTGCAGGCGGCCTCGGGCAGGATCGACTCGGAGTAGCTGCGCAACCGCTCCGGCTGCCTGCCCGGCAGCGGTGCGCCCTCCATCGAGAGCACGGTGCGCTCGCCACGCGCGGCGAAGATCCGGTCGTTGAGCAGGGAATACCGGGCGTTGTTGGTGAGCCACTTCTGGTCGAAGTGCTCATGCCGCAGGGTGGGAAGGATGCCGATCATCGCCAGCGAGGCGCCGGATTCCTCGGCCTTGCGGGAGGCCGCGCTCAGATACGAGTGGAGGTCGTCCTCCAAATGCAGTGCGGACTCGCCTGCCAGCGGCCGCGGCGGCACGTTGAGTTCCAGGTTGTGCTGGCCGAGTTCGGTGGTGAACGACGGATCGTTCAGCGCTTCGAGCACCGCCGTGTTCGTCATCGACGGGCGCAGCTCCGGATCGACGAGGTTGAGTTCGACCTCGAGCCCGATGTTCTTGCGAGGGAAGGAAAAACTTCCATCGGTGAGCATGCGGGCCAAAGTGTCGAGGCAGCGCTGGACCTTCCGCCGGTACCGTCCGCGATCTTGCGGTTTGAAGTGGTCCGCCGAAAGATCCTTGCCCATGTTCGTCGAGCTCCTCATCGGCCACGCTCCGCGGGGTTCCAGGCGGGACTGCCAGGCGGCCCAACGGTTTCACGCATCGCCGTCGTCCGGCTAGCGGCCAAACTGGTGCTCTCTGTCACTAGAAGTTAACTTACAGCAAAATACCTGCGTTCGTACCACCCGCCGATGGACGATTGGACGAGCAAGGCGCCCGACGGGGGGATGACACACTCTCCAGGTGGCTGAATTGATCACCATCGACGACTCCGGTGACCCCCGGCTCGACGATTTCCGCGACTTGTCCACAGCCGATCGGCGGCCCGATCGGCCGGGCGGGCGCGGCCTGGTCATCGCCGAAGGCGCCGTCGTGGTGGAGCGCCTTCTCAAATCCCGGTACCCGGTACGCGCGCTTCTCGGGGTGGAGCGGCGATTCCGGGAATTGAGCGACGAACTCGACGGCGTCGACGTCCCCTGTTATGTGACTTCGGCGGAAATGATGGCCGACGTCGTCGGCTTTCACCTGAATCGCGGAGTGCTCGCCGTCGCGGACCGGCCCGTTCCGGCGCCGGCGGTCGAAGAAATCGTCGACGGCGCGCGTGTGCTCGCGATCCTCGAAGGTGTCGGTGACCACGAGAATCTCGGTTCCTTGTTCCGCAACGCGGCCGCGCTGGGCGTCGACGGGATCCTGCTCGGCGCCGGTTGTTCGGATCCGCTGTACCGGCGCGGCGTGCGCGTTTCGATGGGGCACGTCCTGCGTGTCCCGTTCGCCACGTTCGATTCCTGGCCAGGCGATCTCGAACTGCTGAGGGAAAACGGGTTCCGTATCGCGGCCCTCACCCCGCGTGCGGATTCCGTTTCGCTGCGGCAGTTACGTGACCAGACGCCGGAGAAGGTCGCGCTGATGCTGGGTGCGGAAGGTGCGGGCTTGAGCGAGGAGGCCATCGCCGCCGCCGATCTGGCCGTGCGGATCCCGATGCCGGACGGCGTCGATTCGCTGAATGTCGCCACGGCGGGTGCGATCGCGTTCTACGAGACGCGTCCACCGCTATCGTGAGCATCCGGGCGAACACGGCAAGGGGAGAACCCATGGAATTGCGGATCCGTGAGGGACGCGCGGTGCTGGCCGGACCGGGCGGCGAAAGCGCGAGCGAGGTGGACCCGCACTCCTTGGCGATCGGTTCGGACCTCGCTCAGGCGCTGCACGAATGGGCACGCGTGGCGTCCGCCGTCGGCTCCACCGCCCGCCCCGGCGAGTCCGGCGCGGCCGCCTCCGTGGTTTCCCGGCGAGGCCGCCAGCTCGCGCTGCGGGTCGCCGCCGCGATGGGTACCTCGGTCCGTTTCGTCGACCCTGTCTCCGGTGACGGCGTCATCATCGACCCGCCGAAGCCCGCGCCCCGCAGCGAACTCGCGCGGCGCCTCTTCGGCGTGCCGGATCCCGCCGGTGAACCGACCCCGTGGCTGACCGGTCTGACCATCTCCGCGTTCGTCGCGTCCGTGGTCGTCGTGGCGATGCTGGCGCTGGCCAACACCCTCGCGCGCGAGACCAACGGCTGGCTGGCACTGCTCGCGTCCGTCGTGGTGACCGGTGGGATCACGCCGTCGCTGTGGCTCGCGCGGCGGGTGGCGATCGTGCGGTGGGCGTCCTTCGGTGCCGCCGCGGGGATCGTGATCGCGTGGATCGGCGTGCTGATCGTGGTGTTCTAGGGCGTGCCCGATGATCCGCTGAGGGTGCGGCCGGACGTCGACGTCGACTGGGCCGAGACCGCCCTGATCGTCACCGGCGCGTAGTGCCTCGTGGCGCCGAAAACGCTGATCGCGCAGGTCCCTGGACGCACGTAATGGCCCCTCCGCCGGAAGGGGCCATTACGTGCGAATTCAACCTCGTTGCGATCGGACGCCCAATAAGACGTCTTCCCAGGATGGAACGATGGGGTGGTTCTTCTTCCCCTTCGCCCTCGGGGCGGGTTCGGCCACTTCTTCCGGCTCGTCAGCCGGAAGTGGTGACTCGACATCTTCTTCGGGCTCCGCGATCGGCGCGTCGATTACCTTCGCGACGGGTTCGGCTGGAGTCGAATCAAGAGTGGGCTGGACTGCCGGTTCCTTGCCGGGATCCAGTGCCCGGACCGTGCGCGGGGCGCGGTAGGCGTTGGGGTTGAGCAGGACTTCGGCGTTCTCGTCGAGGGCCTGCACGGTGCCACCGTGTGCCCCCGGCGCGAACGACCAGTGCGCGCGGTTGTCCGAACGGCCTGCCTTCCAGCACAGCACGACAACCCACTTGCCGTCGTCGCCGCGCCAGGAGTCCCAGGTCGCCTGGCTGTAGTCGTGACCGCGGAGACCGAAGGAGTGAGCCATGACTTCGCCGAGCGTCTGCACGTCGGGGCCGTCTTCACGGATCGGGTGCGCGCGCTGGGCCAGCTCGGCGGTACGCGAGCGCTCGAGCAGGACCGGATACGCGAACCGCTCGACACGCTGCACCGTGACGCCGGCGCCGCTCGCGACCTGCTCCACGGACTCACCGGCCCGGATTCGTGCCTGGATCTCGCGTGGCCGCATTTGGCTCTCCAACTCGATCTCGATCTGGCCGAGGCGGGTGATGTCACCCCTCGCCGCCGCTCGCAGCCTCTCGTCCGCGGGGAGCAGGAAGCGCGTGCGGCTCGCCGGGTCTTCGCACACGATGGACTTACCGTCCTCGTGTAGCCCGACCACCCGTAGCGCTCGCATTCTTGCCTCCCCTGCTCTTCACCTTTGTGGGTGTGCACGCTAATACGGCGCGTCGCCTTGACGTGAGAGGCGCGCCGATGTCATGTGTCCTGCTCACTATTTTGATCCTGGCGGCAAGTGAATTCTGTCGGAGCACTCCGCGGCTCGCAGAGTGACGCGCCGGACACGCACCGTCACGATCGGGGGAATCTACGGCAGCCGCACCCGGACGACCAGCCCGCCGCCCCGGCCGCCCGGTTCCGCCTCCGCCGCCCCGCCGTGTGCCTGCGCGATGGAGCGGACGATCGACAGCCCGAGCCCGGCGTTGCGCGAGTCGCCGGTCCGGTCACCCGAAAGGCGCCGGAAGGGCTCGAACAGCGCGGGGACGGCGTCCAGCGGCACCTGCGGCCCGGTGTTGCGTACGACCAGCGCCGGATCGCCGCCGATGTCGACGTGGATCCAGCCGCCCTTGCGGTTGTAGGTGATGGCGTTGTGCACCAGGTTCGTGACCAGGCGTTCCAGTAGTACGGGGTCGCCGGAGACGGTCCGCCGCCGGAGCCGTGACTCCACCGTCACGCCCGCTTCCTCAGCCATGGCCGACGCGGAACGGATCACCGTCGCCGCGACCTCGTCCAGCCGGACGGAGGTGCGCGTGGCCAGACCGCGATCACTGCGCGCGAGCACGAGCAGGCCCTCGATCATCCGTTCGCTGCGTTCGTTGGTGTAGATCAGATGCTCGCCGAGTTTCTTCAGCTCCGGGCTGACGGCGGGATCGGCCATCGCGACCTCGACGAGGGTGCGCTGCACCGCGAGCGGCGTCCGGAGTTCGTGGGAAGCGTTGGCGACGAAGCGTTTCTGGCTGTCGAACGATACGGCGAGCCGGTCGAGCATGCCGTCGAAGGTGTCGGCGAGCTCCTTGAGTTCGTCGTCGGGGCCGTCGAGGTTGATCCGCCGGTCGAGGTTCTCCACTTCGAGTTTCCGCGCTGTCGAAGTGATCGCGTGCAGTGGCCGCAGTACCCGGCTCGCCATCAGCCAGCCGAGTAATACGGCGATCGCGCCGGCGATCGCCAGTGCCACCAGTGACTGCCACAGGAGGGTCGACAGGACGTCCGACCGGTACTCGCCGATCGAGGACGCGACCAGCTGGGTGGCTTCGACGCGCTCGGCGGGCAGGATGGTGGTCGTGTCCATCGGGTACGCCGGGCCGCGCTGGAGCATGGCACCCGCGGCGCTGTCGGACGCGAACGCCGCCGTATCCGGCAGCGACGTACTCACCAGCAGGTAGTTGACGATCAGCAGGGCCAGCCCCACGAGCAGGAACGCCCCGCCGTAGAGCGCGGTCAGCTTGGTGCGGACCGAAAGCCGGAGCGGTTTCACGGCCCGAACCGATATCCGGCGCCGGGTACGGTCTCGATCAGCGGCGGTTCACCGAGTTTGCGCCGCAAGGTCATCACGGCCACCCGGACGGCGTTCGTGAACGGATCCGCGTGCTCGTCCCACGCTTTGTCGAGCAAATCTTCCGCGCTGACCACGGCCCCTTCGGCGCGCATGAGCACCTCCAGCACCGCGAACTCCTTGGGGGACAAGGGCAGGAACCGGCCGTCGCGGGAAGCCTGGTGCCGGGGCAGGTCGAGGACGACGCCGCCGCGTTCCAGCACCGGCGGCAGCGCCGGCCGCGCGCGCCGGGACAGCGCCTGCACCCGCGCGACGAGTTCGGCGAACGCGAACGGTTTCGTCAGGTAGTCGTCGGCGCCGAGCCCGAGACCGGCGACCCGGTCGTCGACGTCGGCGGCGGCCGTCAGCATCAGCACCCGCGCCTCACCGCCGGTCTTGAGCACCGCGGCGCAAACGTCGTCGCCGTGCACGATCGGGAGATCCCGGTCGAGCACGACGACGTCGTAGCCGTGCACCCCCACCCGGTCCAGCGCCTGTTCGCCGTCGTAGCAGACGTCGACGGCCATGGAGAACCGTCGCAGGCCCTCGGCGATCGTGTCCGCCAGCAGCCGTTCGTCTTCCACTACCAGCACTCTCACCAGGTCAGTCTGCCCCGGGTGGGGGTAAGCGCGGGATAAGCGTGGTTCAGCCGGTGGTGCGGGTTCGGGTTGCGGCCCGTTGCCGCCCCGTGGCGCAGCCTCGGCGCACGCGCCGCCAATGTGGCATTGGAGACGCTCAACGTCCCCAATGCCACATTGGGGGCGTTCGCGTGACTCTGCCCCGTTGTCTTGAAGGCCTCCTTTGAGACGTTCAACGTCTCAAAGGAGGCCTTCAAGACACCGCTCGAGCGCGCCTCGTCACTCAAGAGAGTCAAAGGCGGCAAATAGATCCGACCTCTGTTCCGCTGACTGGGACGGTAAGCACTGCATAAGCGACTTCGCTTACCGCCCCGGAATCGCTCGCTCCGTAGAAATCGAGGCGTCAAGACGACCGAAGGAGCAGCGATGCGGAAACGATCGATGGCGACACTGATCGCCGGAGCGGTCTTCGCGCTGGTGGCCGGTTGCGGTGGCGGCGGGGACGGTGGCGACAAGGTCGCGTCGATCTCGACCCCGCCGGCCGACGGCAGCGGCGCGGGCGACGGGAACCAGGCCGACAACGTGTCCGACGAGGACAAGATGCGCAACTTCGCGAAGTGCATGCGCGAGCACGGCATCGACATGCCGGACCCCCAGGCCGGCGGCGACAAGCAGAACACCATCTCCCTCGGCAGCGCCGACGGTCAGATCGACGAGAAGAAGATGAAGGCCGCGGACGAGGCGTGCCGGAAGCTGCTGCCCAACGGCGGCGAGATGAAACCGCCGTCGCCGGAAGAGCTCGACAAGATGCGCAAGGACGCGAAGTGCATGCGCGAGCACGGCATCAACTTCCCGGACCCCGACCCGGGCGGCAAGGGCGCCGCCTTCTCGATGGACGAGAGCGATCCCAACAAGTTCGAAGAGGCGGCCAAGGCCTGCGGCATGGGCATGAGCATGAGGGCGGCCCCGGCGAAATGAGTGAACACGAAGGGCCCGGCGGTGTCCGGCGTTCGCGCCGGGCGCGCTGGTTCATCATCGCGGCGGTCCTCGTCGTCGTGGCGGGGACGATGTCGGTGGTCGTGCTGACCAGGGTGACGTCGGAAGCCCAGCAGGTCGGGCAGGCGCCGCCACCGGTGGAGACCGCGAAGGTCGAGAAGACCGATCTGCGGGAAGAGGAAGAGGCGAACGGAACCCTGGGCTACGGCGTGGAAAACGCCCTCGCCGGCCGGAAACAGGGCACCATCACGTCGCTTCCGGACGCGGGTGCGGTGCTCACCCGGGGCAAGGCGGTGTACGGCGTCGACGCCAAACCGGTGCCGTTGTTCTACGGCACGTTGCCGTTCTTCCGTGACCTCGCGGACGGCGCGACCGACGGCCCGGACGTCAAGCAGCTGGAAGAGAATCTGAAGGCGCTCGGCTTCGGCGGTTTCGGCACGCCGGACAAGAAGTTCACGTCGGCCACCGCCGCCGCGATCAAGAAGTGGCAGAAGTCGCTTGGCTTGGAGCAGACCGGAGCCTTCGGCCAGGGCGACGTCGTCCTCGCACCCGGTGAGATCCGGGTTTCGCGGGTGGCCGCGCAGCTCGGCGGCCCGGGCGGTGGTGAATTGCTGAAGTACACCGGCACCGAGCGCCTCGTCGAGGTCAAGCTCGACGCCGCCAAGCAGGCCATCGCCAAGGCGGGGGACAAGGTCGGGATCGACATCACCGGCGGCAAGACCACGACCGGTGTGATCACCGAGGTCGGCAAGGTCGCGGAGACCGGAAAGGACGCCGCCGGGCAGGACGACGGCAAGCCGAAGATCAAGGTGAAGATCAAACTGGACGATCCGGCCGCGGCGGGGTCGCTCGATTCGACGCCGGTCTCGGTGCGGTTCACCAAGGAAGTCCACAGTGGAGTGCTGGCGGTCCCGGTCGGGGCGCTGCTCGCGCTCGCCGAGGGTGGATACGCCGTCGAGGTCGACGAGGGCGGCAAACGGCGCCTCATCGCGGTGAAGACCGGCCTGTTTTCCGGCGGCCGTGTCGAGGTCATCGGGACCGGCCTCGCCGACGGGATGCGGGTGGTGACGACGTCATGACCCCGGTCTTGGCCGTGCACAACGCCTCACGTACCTATCCCGGCGGGGTGCGCGCACTGCACGAGGTGACACTGTCCATTGAGGACAGAGAGATGGTCGCCATCCTCGGGCCGTCCGGTTCGGGTAAGTCCACGCTCCTGCAACTGATGGGCACCCTCGACCGGCCGACCAACGGCGTCATCGAACTACGCGGGCACGACGTCGCGAAACTGCCGGACCGCAAGCTTTCCGCGTTGCGCTCACGGTGGATCGGGTTCGTGTTCCAGCAGTTCTTCCTCAGCGAGGGGGTGAGCGCGGTCGACAACGTCGCCACGGGACTGCTGTACGCGGGCGTGCCGCGGCGAAAACGGCGTGAGCGCGCGCTGGTGGCGCTCGACCGGGTCGGCCTCGCGCACCGGGCGTCGCATTTCCCGAACGAGCTTTCGGGTGGGGAGCGGCAGCGGGTGGCGATCGCGCGGGCGGTCGTCAACTCGCCGTCGATCCTGCTGGCCGACGAGCCGACCGGGAACCTCGACACGGGTAACGGCGCGGCGATCCTGAACCTGCTCGCCACGTTGAGCTCGCAGGGGACGACGGTCGTGATCATCACGCACGACCGGGAGATCGCGGCCGGCATCCCTCGGCGGATCGAGTTGCGTGACGGCCGGATCCGGCTCGACACCGGGACGGGGGTGCTGGTGTGAGCGCACCCGTCCTCGACAAGGTGCCGACGCCGGCTCCTGGCAGGCTCGGCCCGCGTGATGTGCTGACCCTCGGTGCGCACGGGATGCGGACGCGGCCGATGCGGGCGGTGCTGTCCGCGCTCGGCATCGGGATCGGGATCGCCGCGATGGTGGCGGTGCTCGCGATCCCGGCGTCGGGTGCGAAGGCGTTGCAAGACCGGCTGGCCGCGCTCGGCACGAACCTGCTTTCGGCCGGGCCGGGCAAGACGATGTTCGGCGGCGACGCCACGCTGCCGGACAGCGCGGTGCCGATGGCGAAGCGGATCGCCCCGGTGACGGCGGCGTCCGCGACCGGGAGTACCAGCGGGACCGTGCGGCGCACGGACAAGATCGCCAAGGACGAGACTTCCGGGCTGTCGGTGCTCGCGGCGACGCCGGATCTGCTCGACGTCGTCGGCGGTTCGGTCCGCGCCGGGCAGTTCCTCCGTGACGCGACCCGCGACTATCCGGTCGTCGTGCTCGGCTCGGTCGCGGCCGCGCGGCTCGGGATCGACCACATCGACCAGGCCGAACCGCCGCAGGTGTTCATCAACGGGCAGTGGTTCACCGTCGGCGGGATCCTCGGCCCGATGCCGCTCGCGCCGGAGATCGAGCGGTCGGTGCTGGTCGGCTGGGACGTGGCGAAGCGGCTTCTCGGCTTCGGAGGGCATCCGAGCACGGTGTACGTCCGGGCGAAGGACTCGCAGGTCGAGAACGTCCGCGCGGTGCTCGCGCAGACGATGAACCCGGAGGCACCCAACGAGGTCGAGGTGCTTCGCCCGTCGGAGGCGCTGGAGGCGCAGAAGCTGACGGAGGACACCTACAGCGCGCTGTTCCTCGGGCTCGGCGGCGTGGCGCTGCTCGTCGGCGGGGTCGGCGTGGCCAACACGATGGTGATCTCGGTGCTCGAACGGCGCCGGGAGATCGGCCTCCGCCGTGCGCTCGGTGCGACGAAACGGCAGGTGAGAGGCCAGTTCCTGGCCGAGTCGGTGCTGCTGTCCGGACTCGGCGGGATCGCCGGGGTCCTGGTCGGGGTGCTGGTGACGTCCGGGTATGCGCTGAGCCAGGGCTGGCCGGCGGTGCTCCCCTTCGGTGCCCTGCTCGGCGGTGTCGGGGTCTCGGCCCTGGTCGGTGCCGTCGCCGGGGCCTACCCGGCAATGCGCGCGGCCCGGCTACCGCCGACCCAGGCCCTGGCCTAGCCCGTTTCCTGGCCCGCGTTTCGTCCTCTGGTTGCGGTAGTTCGTACCGCCGACTACCGCAACCAGAGGACTACTTGCGGGGTAGCGGTGGGTAACCTCGCCGGGTGCTGGTGGGATTGTCGGGGCGGAACCTCGTGGGGGCGCTTCTCGCGCTCGAAGTCGTCGTGGTCGCCGTGTTGTTCGCGCTCAAGGTGTTCGACGGCCAGGACCTCGAGGTCTACATCGGCGGCGCTCGGCTGCTCGTCGACTCCGGCGACCCGTACAGCGCCTGGGTGCAGACGCACGGCGGCCCGCTGCCTTTCACCTACACGCCGTTCGCGGCGGCGGTGTTCCTGCCCGGCACGCTGCTGTCCGCCGCGCTGGCGACGCGGCTGGCCGGGCTCGCGACGATCATCGCGGGCGGGATCGTCGTCTACCTCTTCGTGGCGACACTCAACGGTTCGCTCACCGACCGGTCCGACGTCCGAGGCCGCGCCGTCGCGGTGCTCGTGGCGATCGGGGCGCAGGCCGTCGGCGGGTTCATGGAGCCGGTCCGCTCGACGCTCGGCTTCGGCCAGGTCAACACCCTGCTGATGCTGATGGTCGCCCTCGACGCCCTGCTCCCGGGACGCGCGCGCACCAGGGGACTGCTGATCGGCGTCGCCGCCGCGATCAAGCTGACGCCGGCCGTGTTCATCCTGTTCTTTTTGTGCCGCAAGGACTTCCGCTCGTCCGCACGGGTTGTCGCCGGATTCCTCGGCGCCGGTCTGCTGATGTTGCTGACGGCGCCGGGCGCGTCGGCGAAGTTCTGGACGAACATCCTTTTCGACACCAGCCGCATCGGCGATCGCGGCTACGTCGGCAACCAGTCGCTGAGGGGCATGCTCGCGCGGTTCGGGCTCGGCTCGGCGGAGGACGTCGTCTGGCTGCTGGCCGCTTTCGTGGTCGTCGCGCTCACCGCGTTCGTCATCGTGCGGGTCGCCGAACCGGTGCTTGCGCTGGCCGCTTGCGCCGTCGGCGGACTGCTGGTCTCGCCGGTTTCCTGGACACACCACTGGATCTGGTGCGTGCCGATCCTCGCGCTGCTGTGTTACCTGGGCGCGCGGGGAGATCGGGCGCTGTCGGTCGTCTCGTACGCGCTCGCGGTGGTGACGGCGGTGCTGTTCGTCGTCGCGCCGATGTGGCTGGCGCCGCGGCCTGCCGGGAGTTTCGGCTGGTGGCTGGCTACGGAGTCTTTCGTCCTGTACGGCCTTCTGCTGCTGCTCTTTTTCGCCCTGGTAGCGCGTGAAGGCCCCCTTCCCTCGGTTGGTCACTCAAAACCTCAGCCGAGGGAAGGGGGCCTTCACGCGCGAAAAGTGTCCTAGCCCAGCCGCTCGACGACGTACTCGATGCTCTGGGTCAGCTTCGTGATGTCGTCCGGGTCGATGGCCGGGAACAAGCCGACGCGCAGCTGGTTGCGGCCCAGCTTCCGGTACGGCTCGGTGTCGACGATCCCGTTGGCGCGCAGCACCTTCGCCACCGCCGAGGCGTCCACCTCGTCGTTGAAGTCGATGGTGCCGACGACCTGCGAACGCAGTGACGGGTCAGTGACGAACGGCGTCGTGTAGCTGGTCTTCTCGGCCCATTCGTACAGGCGGGTCGAGGAGTCGCGGGTGCGCGAGGTGGTCCATTCGAGCCCACCGCCCGCGTTCATCCACTCGATCTGGTCCGCCAGCAGGAACAACGTCGACACCGCCGGGGTGTTGTACGTCTGGTCCTTGCGAGAGTTGTCGAGCGCGGTGGTCAGCGACAGGAACTCCGGGATCCAGCGGTCGCTCGCGCCGATCTCGCCGATGCGCTCGACCGCGGCAGGCGAGGCCAGCGCGATCCAGAGGCCACCGTCGGAGGCGAAGGACTTCTGGGGCGCGAAGTAGTAGACGTCGAAGTCTTCGGCCTTGACCGGCAGGCCACCCGCGCCGGAGGTGGCGTCGATGGCGACGAGCGCGCCTTCGCTGCCTTCCGGGCGGCGGACCGGCACCGCGACACCGGTCGACGTCTCGTTGTGCGCCCACCCGACCAGGTCCGCACCGGCTTCGTAAGCGATCTCGGGTGCGGTGCCCGGGTCGGATTTGACGACGATCGGGTCGGCGAGGAACGGGGCACCCTTGGTCACCGTGGCGAACTTCGAAGAGAACTCGCCGTAGGTGAAGTGCTGCGAGCGTTCCCGGACGAGGCCGAACGCGGCGGCGTCCCAGAATGCGGTCGTGCCGCCGTTGCCGAGGACCACTTCGTAGCCTTCGGGCAGGGAGAACAATTCGGACAGACCCGCACGCACGCGGCCGACGAGGGACTTCACCGGCTTCTGACGGTGCGAGGTGCCGAGGTAGGTGGCACCGGATTTCGCCAGGTTGGAGAGCTGCTCGGCGCGGACCTTGGACGGTCCGCAACCGAAGCGGCCATCGGCAGGCTTGAGGTCCGCGGGGATGGTCAACTCAGGTGCGTCGGTCATGGGCCCAGTCTCTCAGGTCGGGATGGGCCTGCTGACAGTTGGTGCCGTGAGTCCGGCATGTGGGAACGCCGGTCGTGTACCCGGTCGTGGCGACCGGCGGGTAGCTTCTCGCTTCATGGCGACAGTGCACGAAAGATTCCCGGTGCCCCCCGAGGCGTTGTGGCAGGCCCTCCCGAACGGGGTCACCGCGGTCAACGGGCAGAACCCGTACTACGACTCGGCCGGCGGCTACGTCACCTTCTCGACCAAGCTCGGCTTCTTCAGCTACGGGCAGACGGTCACCGTGAAGGTGGAGCGGACCCCCGAGGGCGCGGGGCTGGCGATCCAGACGAGCCTGAAGTTCGGTTTCGTCGACTGGGGCGAGGGCAAGCGCATCGCGCGGAAGTTCATCGCGGGCGTCGGCGCGGCCGTCGGGCACACCCCGGCCGCCTGATGCCGAAACCCTGGAGCCCGCGGTGGGGCTTCCTGTTCCTGTACTTCCTCGTCTTCGGGGTCCACTACTTCTTCTTCGTCGGCGCCCACGCGCTCTTCGGCGTCTGGGACGAGACGATGACGATCGGCGCGATCGTCGGTTTCGCCGGGGCGCTCGTGCTCGTGTTCGTCCCCGGCCTGCCGAGCTGGGTGCACGGCGACTCCCCGGGAGAGGTCACCGCGCCGAAGACCCGCCAGTGGTGGACGGCGCTGCGGCTCACGATCCGGCGTCGTCAAGGCGTCCTCGACGTCCTGCTGGGTCCCTGGACACTGGTCACCGCCACGCTGACGCCGGACGCGGACACCACGCGAGGGTGGGCCGTCGTCGGCGGCGACCCGGCGAAGTTCGTCATCGAGGACTGCACTGACGAACTCGCCAGGTCGCTCCGGGAACGTCGGCGGATGTGGGTTGTCGGCGACGCCCACTACGGCGATGTCCTGGTGTGCGCCGACGGCGGCCGCGAGTTCGCGACCGCCACTTTCCGGATTCGCTAGCGCCAGCCGCCGGGATCGACGCCGCCCGGGATGGGTGCCGCCCGGTCGTACGGCGTGCGCGAGAAGATGAACGTCGCGAGGTCGAGGTGGTTCGGCTTCCCGGTCGCTTCACGGCCGACCCGCAGCGTCTCGCCGGCGTAGTAACCGTCGAGCCCGGTCCAGGTGTCGTCGCCGAGCGGCGTGAACCGCGACGCGCGGCCGGGGCCGTCGACAGGCGCGAGTGAGAGCAGGCCGTCCGGGAGCAGCCGCAGGTGGTACGGCGTCGGGCCCCAGTGCCAGAGCCCGGTCAACTCCAGCAGCTTCAGATCCACAGTGGACGGTTGCCATTCCGCGGGAAGGTTCGGCTCGTGCTGTTCGGTCAGCGTGATCAGGTCGAGGCACAGCTGCGTGATGCCGACGCCTGCCGTCGAGTTCGTCAGTACCAGCGCGCCGATACCGGAGTTCGCGTCGATCAGCGAGCAGGCGAGGAAGCCCGGCATCGACCCGGTGTGCCCGGCCAGCCGCCTGCCCTGCGTGCGCACCAGCATGACGCCGAGGCCGAAGCCGGTGCTCCAGGTGTCGCCGTCGTCGACGGTGACCATTTCGCGCATCTCCGCGACGGTCTCCGGGCTCAGTACGTCACCGGTGTGGCCGCCGAGGAACGCCGTCCAGCGGGCGAGGTCGGTGACCGTCGACCACAGCTGCCCGGCGGGGGCCATCGCGCCCGCGTCCGGTGACGGCTCCGGCAGGAGGACGTCGGCGAAGGGGTGCACGGCGAACCCGCTCGCGTGCGCGCCTTCGGGATGCGGCGAGGTCCGGTTCATCCCGAGCGGGGTGAGGATCTCGGCGCGGACGACGTCGAGCCAGGACTGCCCGCGGTAGCGGGAGACCAGCTCGCCGAGCACGCCGTAGCCGACGTTGCTGTAGTGGAACCGGCTGCCGGGGCGGTGCCGCGTCGCGCCGTCCTTGAGGCTTGCGACGAGCGCGTCCCAGTCGCCGCCCACCGTGCGCTCCCACCAGGAACCGGGCGACTCCGCGGTCAGACCGGAGGTGTGCGAGAGCAGCTGCGCGATGGTCGCCTTGCCGAAGGCGGTGCCGGGGAGGTGCTGTTCGAGGGGGTCGTTGAGGTCGAGCTTGCCTTCGTCGCGAAGGCGCATGACGGCCGTCGCGACGAGTGTCTTGGTGATCGACCCGAGCCGGTATTGCGTGTCGTCGTCCGGCGTTGCGCCGTCGACGCGGCCACGCGCCCCTGACCAGGCGATTTCGCCGTCGCGGACGACGGCGGCGACGAGGGACGGTGCGCGGCACGAGGATTGCTCGTGGGCGAGGCGGCGAAGCAGCGCCAATGCGGTCGTGGCAAGCATGCCCCGCATTCTGCCTAGCCGAGCAGGCCCAGTCGCATGGCGGTGGTCACGGCGGCCGTCCTGTCCGAAACATCCAGTTTTCCGAACGTCCGCAGCAGATGGGTCTTGACCGTCGCCTCGCTGATGTGGAGCGCGCGCCCGATGTCGGCGTTCGTGCTTCCCTGTGCCACGAGTCGCAGGACCTCGATCTCGCGTGCCGACAACGGCGACGGCGTCGGATTGCGTACCTGGTTCACCAGTTTCCCGGCGACCGAAGGCGCCAAAACCGTCTCGCCGCGCGACGCCGCCCGAATCGCTCCGGCCAGCTCCGTGCGCGAAGCGTCCTTCAGCAGGTACCCGGACGCGCCTGCTTCGACCGCGCGCAGGATGTCCGCGTCCGTCTCATAGGTGGTGAGCACGACGACCCGCTGTGACGGCCGCTCGGTGAGGATCTTCCGGGTCGCGCCGACGCCGTCGAGACCGGGCATCCGCAGGTCCATCAGGATCACGTCGGGCTGCTTGACCCGGCTCAGCGCGACGGCCTCGTCGCCGGAGCCCGCTTCGCCGATGACGCTCAGATCCGGCTCGGCCTCCAGCATGCCGCGCAGGCCTTCCCGCACCACGGGGTGATCGTCGACCAGCATGATCGTGATCACGCGGGCACCTCCAGTTTCACTGTCGTCCCCGCACCGGGCCGACTCTCCAGTGTCACGATGCCACCGACCTGATCCGCCCGCGCTCGCATCCCCGTCAGGCCGAACCCGCCGGTGGGTTCGGCGGGGTCGAAACCCGCGCCGTCGTCGATCACGCTGAGCCGGACCCGGCCGTCCACAACGGACAAACGGAGCGAAACCTTGGTGGCGCGGGAATGTTTGCGGATATTGCTCATCGCCTCCTGCGCCCCGCGCAACAGGACGACCTCGGTGGCCATCGGCAGCGCGGGCAGGGGGCCGGCGACCTCGAACGTCGTCGCGATCCCGGCCTCCTCACGCAGCCGCTCGGCCTGACGGCGCACGGCGTCCTCCAGCGAACCCGAAGCCAGTGCCGACGGCTTCTCCGCCGCGACGATCGCCCGTGCCTCCGCCAGGTTCTCCCGCGCCGTCCGCGCGGCCAGGTCCAGATGGCGCCGGGCGGCCTTCGGATCGGTGTCCCACTCGGACTCGATGGCCTGGGTGAGCGTGACGATGCTGGTGAAACCCTGCGCCAGCGTGTCGTGGATCTCGCGGGCCATCCGCTCCCGCTCGGCGGCCGTCCCCGCCTCGCGGGAGAGCCGGGAGACCTCCGCCTGACTGGCTTCCAGCTGATCGATCAGCTCGGCCCGCGCCTTGCTCTCCTCGATGATCTGGCTGGTGAAGCGGCCGGCCAGCAGACTGAAGATGACCAGGATCGCCGTCATCGGCAGCAGGACGCGCAGGATCGGATCTTCAAGGCCGCCTTGGATGATCGCCGACGCCGGGCCCATCAGCACCGCGGCCGTGGTGAGGATCGACGCGGCCTTCGTCGACATCGTCATGTACAGCACCGGGCAGACCAGGAACAGGATGAAACTCGAGGTTCCCGCCGCGAAGATGGCGCCGGCCAGCAGGATCATCAGGGTGCCGATGAACAGCCACGGCGTCTCGTAGTCCCCGCGCCCCTTGATGAGCCGACGGCCCCGGACGAGGTAGGCCACGACGATACCGGTGAGGCAGACCACCGCGACCGTCTTGTTGGCGGTCGCGCCGTCTTCGAGGACGACCAGCGCCGTCGTCGCGAGGTAAGCGATGCCGAAGAGGACTTCCCAGAGCCAGTAGAACCGCTCCCAGGCGTTCATTTGCTTTCGTTCGACCAGCGGAACGTCAGCTTCGCCAGCAGCAGCCCCGCCACACACCATGCCCCCAGCACCAGAGCCACCATCGGAAGTTCCCATGTCCCCGCCATTTCCTGCGCCGACGCCTCGGCCGGCAGGAACACCGAGCGGAAGCCCTGGCAGATCCACTTCACCGGGAAGAACGAAGCGATGTCGACCATAACCCTCGGCAGGTTGGTGATCGGCGTGACGAACACCCCGGAGATGAACTGCAGTGCGATGTAGAGCAGGTTGGCCACCGCCACCGTGCCGCTGACCGATTTGGTCACCGAGCCCAGCGCGATACCCAGGAGCGTGCAGCAGGTGATGGCGAGCAGGAAGACCCACAGCGCGGTCAGCAGTTTCATCGGATCGGTGGGCAGGCTCAGGTCGAACAGCAGGCTGCCGACGATCGACATCAGCACGACCTGGGCGACACTCGAAACACCCACCAGGATGATCTTGCCGATGAAGTAGGACGCGGCGGGCATCGGTGTGCCACGCAGTCGTTTCAGCGCCCCGGCCTCCCGGTCGGACGCGAGGCCGATGCCGATGCTGTTGAACGACGTCGACACGATGCCAGAGCCGATCATGCCCGCCGCCAGCACTTGGCCGGTGGTGATCGCCGTGCCCGGCATCGAGGAGTTCAGCATCGAGCCGAGCAGGACCATCAGCAGGGAGGGGAAGGCGAAGGTGAAGACCACCTGTTCCCGGATGCGGAAGAACTGCCGCAGCTCGGCGGCGCCCCGGATCAGGCCGAGCGACAGGGTGCCGGGGAGTTTGCCCTGGGTCAGCGTGGTCATCGAGCTTCTCCGATCAGGTCGAGATAGGTCTCTTCGAGGGTGGGCCGGTGGACGGTCAGCTCCGACGGCTCGCGGCCGTCGGCGGAGAGCTCGCGGATGAGCTTGGCCGGGAAGTGGGTCCGTTCCTGGTGCTCGCCGAGCTCGTCGGCCCAGCGGACGGTGGCCTCCGCGGTCGCGCGGCCGCCCAGCGTCTGCGGCGTCCCCTCGGCGACGATCCGGCCGCGGGCGATCACCGCGACCCGGTCGGCCAGCGCCTCGGCCTCGTCCAGGTAGTGGGTGGTGAGCAGGATCGTGGTGCCCTCGTGGGCGAGACTCTGGATCAAGCCCCAGAACTGGCGCCGGGCCGCCGGATCGAACCCGGTCGTGGGCTCGTCGAGGAACACCAGCTCGGGACGCCCGATGATGCCGAGCGCGACGTCGACCCGGCGACGCTGCCCGCCGGACAGGCTCTTGACGCGGGCACCGGCCTTCTCGGTCAGGCCGACCTTCTCGATCACCTCGTCGACGTCACGGGGATCCGGGTAGTAACGGGCGAAGTGCCGGACGGTCTCGGCGACGGTGAGCTCGGCGGCGTCGTTGGCCGTCTGCAGCACGATCCCCAGCTTCGCCCGCCAAGCCCGGCTCGCCTTGCCGGGATCTTCGCCGAGGACGTCGACCTCGCCGGACGTCCGGCGGCGGTGTCCCTCCAGGATCTCGACCGTCGTCGTCTTGCCCGCGCCGTTGGGCCCGAGCAGCGCGAACACCTCGCCCTGCTCGATGTCGAGGTCGAGGCCCTCGACGGCCAGGTGGCCCGGGTACTCCTTGCGCAACCCGCGCACCTTCACTGCGGTTTTCATACGTTGATCGTGCTTCGCGGGACGGGGTGCGCGGGACGTCCGCAGGACTGAACCCGGTTGTCAACCGATCGATGGACACCGGTGTCACCGCCAGGTTCTTTCCTCGGGGTGCCACCGCCCCGCCGGAGGCTCGTCCCGCAGCAGTGGAGTGATGAAGACGTCCGCGAGAACGTGTACGCCTTTGAGCGTCCGAAGCTCGTTGGGGAGTTCAAGGACACCTTGAGCGGCCTTGCGATAGCCTCCTGTCCAGGAATGAGGATCCGGCGCCGCGAACCTGCCGGGCAGTTCCAGCACCATCCCGCGTTTCCGGCGGCGGGCGACCTCGTCGTGCAGGATCCCGTGCGTCTCCTCGCCCGACATCGGCGTCTTCAAAGCGAATAGTGCGAGATCCACAAGATCTTTGTAGCGCGTGGATGGATTTCGCCGGATTGTGTGGCGCTCGTACATCGCGCAGATCTTTTCCGCGACGTGGTTTTCGATCGGAACATCCGCACCTCCGGCCACGGGGCGCAATGGCTCTCGAACGGTGGTTTCAGCGGTTCGGTGGTGATGGTTCCGCGTGGCGTTTGCCCGGAGGTGACGACGTCGACGGGGACCCGGTAGCCGAGGCTCGCGTTCTCGAACATCGCCATGAACACCACTTTGCGGGTCGGGCGTTCGATATGGGTTTGTTCGGAGGTGCTGAGGTGGGAGAACCAGATGGCGTCGTCGAGGCGCAGCGCGGCAGCCGTCTTGAGCGCTTCGACCGCGGCGATGGTGGAGTCCTCTGTGGACAACAGGTCGACGTCGGTGGAGTAGCGCGCGGCAGACCAGCGCACGAGCAAGGCTTGCCCGCCTTTGAGCACCCAGTTCGAGGCTTCGTCGCCATGGAATACCCGGGCGATCAGCCGTCGATGAAAGTGCAGCTGTAGCAGTTCACCGGCCGGAATACCGGTCTTCGATGCGCTGTTCTTCGCTCGGCTCTTCTGGGAGTCGAGATAACCGCGCGGTGTACTCGGACGTTGCGATGGCATGCGCGGCATCGTCGCGTGCCATGGCAAACCCGTTGGAGTAGGTGCTCTTCGCTAGATTTCCCGCTCCGCAAGTTCAAGTGCGCGTTCGGTGACCGCGGCGGAGCGCGGCGGAGCCGGGCGGTGGGCGAGCCTCGTGACCGTGGTGCCGACCTTGGCGAGTAGCTGCTCGAGCAACGCTTCGCCGTCACCGGGACGGCGGATGCCGTAGCGCAAGGCGTAAGGGCCGATGCGCTCCGCCAGTTCGTCCAGGCGAACCAGGTTCGCTTCCACGGCTTCAAGGATGATCGTGCCGACATGACTGCCGTCGATGTGCTGGTCCAGCAGGTCGCGGATGGTGCGCGGCGCGGTGGTGACGGGAAGTCCATCGACCAACGTGACATCACCGGCGGTCAGCGTGGCGGTCCTGAACCGTATGTCCGGGTCTCGGCTGGTGCGACGGCGTGGTGTCGTCAGGACTATCCGGTCGTTGACGAGTTCGCCGAGCCCGTGCAACCGGGCGGCGGACTCGTGTGAGACCACCCCTCCGTCCGGATCCAGAGGTGGCCGCTTCCATGCGGGTTCGGCGGCGTTGAGCAGCAGCCAGGCTGCCTGCTCTTCCCTGGCTTCGGTCATGACGGCGATAGTGGCCGCGTAGACGCCGTGACGGATTCGGTCGAGGTGACCGGCCTTCTCCAGACGATGCAGCGTGACGCCGTCAATGCCGACATCTTTGGCCTGTCGGGAGGTGACCATGCCCCACTGCGCGCTCGTGAACGCGCCGAGCAGCTCAAGCGCGTCACTCATCTTCATGCAGCAAAGTTTACACGTCGATGCAGCGATAGTTACACTCAAGTGCAACTATCGCTGCATCGGAGTCAAAAGGGTCCGGACTGAGGTTTCAAGGGAAGGGACCAGGGCGGCCGGATCGGCCGCGGTGAGCATCCGGTTCGCGTAGCCGTCGGAAAGGGCGAGGACGGCGTCGGCCAGGTCGGAGGCCGCGAGGTCGTCGCGGACGTGTCCTTCGGTCTGGGCCTTCTCGACGTACTCCGTCGTGATCTTCTGCAGGTCGTCGTAGCCGGTGCGGATGAACTCGGCCCAAGACGGCAGGACGGCGGCGCGTGCGGTGAAGGCGTTGATCACGATCACCTCCGCGCGGCGCTGCTCGTCGAGGGGCATCGCCTCGATCAGCAGTCGTACCAAGAGATCCAGCAGGTTTCCCGATTGATCGAGGGTATTCCAGCGCTGCTCCAGTAACTCACTCGTCATGTCGAGCGCGAAGCGGAACAAATCTTCCTTGGTGGAGAAGTACTTTTGCACCGCGCCCGCCGAGACTCCGGCCTCGGTGGCGACCGAGCGCACGCTGACGGCCTCGACGCCTTCGCGCGCGACGATGCGTAAGAGGGCGCTGGCGATGTCTCGACGGCGCTCGGCCCGGTCCACGATCTTCGGCACTGGCGCATCTTCCCCTTCGTCGGCTGGGTGGGGTGACAGGGACTGTCGTGCGTGACTGTGTGGTTTGCGGATCATCCAACGCGCCGAAATCCACACGGTCGCCCGATGAAGTCCGGCCACTCACGACGACGTGGACTCCTTGCCTGGCAAGCGCCTTTAGAATACATTCGTATCCGAAAAGGGGGTACTGGGGTGGACGAAGTCGCACAGAAGAGGCGGGCGGAGGCGAATCGGCTCGCCGCCGCGTTGACCAAAGGGCCGGCGGAGGTGCTCGATTTCCTCCTGCCGATCTGGGTGGGGAGCCAGCTCGGCGCGTCGGCCGCCGAGGTCGGCGCGCTCACCGCGCTGGAGACGCTGGTGTCGTTCGTGGTGCGGCCCATCGCGGGCTCGCTCGCCGACCGGTACGACCGCGGCAGGCTGGCAGCGGCCGGAGCCGTCCTGTATGGACTGTCCTTTGTGCTCTACGCCGTCACGCCGGGGATGGGGATCGCTTATCTGGCCGCTGTTCTCGGTGGCGCGGGTGGCGCGTTGTTCTGGGTCGCGTTGCGAGCCCGCGTGGGTGAAGGGCTCGCCGAGGACGACGCCGCGTTCAGCAAACTGTTCGCTGCCGAGGGTGGTGGCACGTGGATCGCGTTCGTGGCCGGGCTGACCGCGATCGCCTGGATCGACTACCGGGGCGTGTTCTGGCTCGGCGCGGTGGCTTGTGTGGTGGCCGCGGTGGTGTTGCTGACCGCGAAATCCGCGCCGGTGCGCGAGGAGGGCGCACCACGTTTTCTTCAGCTGGGACGACGGATGCGGCCGATGCTCGCGCTCGTCGCGTTGACCGTGCTGGCCGAAGCCGGGGTCGCGCTTCTGCTCCTGCTGCACCTGCAACGCGGGTACCAGCTGAAACTCGGCGAGATCGCCGCCGTGTTCATCCCCGGCTTCATCGTGTACAGCTTCTTGCCGGACTACCTCCACGGCTTTGTCCGCAAGGTCGGCCGGACCCGGGTGCTGTCGCTGGCGATGGTGTCGAGTGCGACCTTCGCCGTCGGACTGTCCTTCGCGCCCAGCCCGTGGGTGCTCGCGGTCATGTGGATCCTGTCCGCGGCGGCGTTCGCGGCGGCCATCCCGGTCGAACAGGCGGTGGTCGCCGAGGCGGCCGGGCTCAGCCTCGGCCGGGCGATGGGGATCTACGAGAGCGCGGCGTTACTCGGAGCGACGATCGGGACTTTCCTGGCAGGCCGGCTCTACGGCTCCGACGCCGGCTGGCGCATCGCGTGCTTCGGCGCGGCGGCGCTTTTGCTCTTCGGATCGTTCGTGGTTCGTGGCGCCGTACGGCGGGTCGGAGTTGCGGAGTTTCCCGTGGAACCAGCGAAAACGCCGTCACAAAAGGAAAAACCGGCTTCCGGCATGATCGGGGAGGCCTCGCAAGCGGCCGAATCGGTGAAGGCCGATGCGAACAAGCGCGCGAACCCGCTCCGGAACTGGTCGCTTCACGCCGCGATCTACGTCCTCGCGCAGGGGGTTCTGGCGATCGCCGGCTACAGCTGGCCCGTCGAAGCTCTGTTCGGCGGACCGCATGACGCCGATTGGTACTGGAACTCGAGTGGTCACTGGCTGCTGAACCTCGGGCGGATCTGGACCTTCGTCTTCGTGATCGACACCGTGTGGTCGCTGGGCCGTACGGTGCTGAAAAAGCGGCCTTATTGACAGGTTGTCTAACATGACATCATGTCTCATACGTGGGTGACGGCCAGCGACGGTGTCCGCCTTTCGGTCCGGGTGACCGGTGTCGACGACGCGCCGACGGTGGTGCTCGTCCACGGTTACCCGGACAACGGCTCCCTGTGGGACGGCGTCGCCGCCCTGCTGGAACGCCACTACCGGGTCGTGGTCTACGACGTCCGCGGCGCGGGTCGTTCGGACAAGCCTTCGGGACGCGAGTCCTACAAACTGGACCAGTTGTCCAGCGACCTGGCTTCGGTGATCGACGAGGTCCAGCCCGAGGGCAAGGTCCACCTGCTCGCGCACGACTGGGGCTCCATCCAGACCTGGCATTCGGTCACCGGCGACAGGCTGCGCGGACGGCTGGCGTCGTTCACCTCCATCTCCGGGCCGAGCCTCGATCACGCCGGCGCGTGGTTCCGCGCGCAGCTGCGGCCGAGCCCGAAGCGGCTCAAGAACGCGCTCGCGCAGGGAACGCACTCGACGTACATCCTCGGCTTCCAGATCCCGCTGATCCCGCAGTTGCTGTGGCGCACCGGGGCGATGGGCGCGCTCATCGGCCGGATGGATCCGGCGGCCGCCGCTCCGTCCACATCGGACGGTCTGTACGGTCTCAACCTCTACCGCGCCAACATGTTCACCCGGCTCTCCCGGCCGCAGCCGCGTAAAGCCGAGATCCCCGTGCAGGTGCTCGCGCCCACCGGCGACAAGTTCGTCACGACGCCGCTGCAAACCGAGGTCGGACGCTGGGCGCCGGACCTCCGTGTCCGCCGGATCGTCGGCACGCATTGGGTGGTCCGGGAAAAGCCACAGGTGATCGCCGACGCCACCGCCGAACTGATCGACCACATCGAAGGCGGCGAAGAGAGCCGCGCGCTCAAACAGGCCAGGACAAAAGGTTTCGCGCACAAGCTCGTCGTGGTCACCGGCGCGGGCAGCGGGATCGGCCGCGCGACGGCACTCGCGTTCGCGGACAAGGGCGCCGACCTCGTCATCACCGACATCAACGGCTCGGCCGCCGCGGACACCGCGAAACTCCTGCGGGACAAGGGCGTCACCGTCGGCGAGTACACAGTGGACTCCTCCGACGCCGAAGCGGTCGAGAAGTTCGCCCAACAGGTCAAAGAGGAGTTCGGAGTTCCGGACATCGTCGTGAACAACGCGGGGATCGGCCTGTCCGGCCCGTTCCTCGACACGACGGTCAAGGACTGGGAACGCCTCATCGACGTGAACCTCTGGGGCGTCATCCACGGCTGCCGTGTCTTCGCCGAGCAGATGCGCGAGCGCGCCGAAGGCGGGCAGATCGTCAACGTCGCTTCGGCCGCGGCGTACCTGCCGTCGAAGATCCTTTCCGCCTACGCCACCACGAAATCCGCCGTGCTGACGCTCAGCGTGTGCCTGCGTGCGGAACTCGCCGCCGAGAACATCGGCGTCACCGCGATCTGCCCCGGCATCGTGAACACCAACATCACCAGCACCACGCGGTTCGTGGGCGTCGACGACGTCGAGCAGAAGCGGCGCCAGAAGTCGAGCAGCAAGCTCTACGCGAAACGCGGTTTCGGCCCGGAGAAGGTCGCACGCGACATCCTGCGAGCGGTCGAGAAAGACAAGGCGATCCAGCCGTCGACCCCGGAAGCCAAGGCCGCGCTCGTCCTTTCCCGGCTCACCCCCGGACTGCTGCGGGCCGCGGCGAAACTGGACGTCACCCCGTGACCTCCGCCAGACGGCCTCGCCGGATGACGCCGGAAGCACGCCGCGAGGACCTGATCCGCGCCGCGCTGGACCTGTTCGGCTCGCGTGCGCCCGAACTCGTCACGGTCGACGACATCATCGCGGCCGCCGAGGTTTCGCGGCCGCTGTTCTACCGGTACTTCTCAAGCCTGCGGGAACTGCAGGTCGAGGCGCTGAAGACGGTCACCGAAGGGCTCATCGACGGCCTCGCGGGGCTTGAGGAAGGCCCGCCAGAGGCGAGGCTGCGAGCCGCCGTCCGCGGGTTGGTCGACGTCGCCGACCATTACCGGGCGGGTTACGTGGCCCTGCTGCGCAGTGGTTCGGTGATCGCGACGTCGGAGACGGACGCGGCGATCGACGAGGTCCGCAACCGCGCCGTCGAACTGATCCTCGACGCGCTGGCGGTGTCGGAGCCCTCGCCCATGCTCCTGCTGACCCTGCGGTGCTGGACCGCCGTCGTCGAGGGCGCCCTGCTGAGCTGGCTTCAGGAACGTGCCGTGGCCCGCGAGCTCCTCGACGGGTGGCTGGTCGACCAGCTGACGGCCATGTTGGCGACGACCGCGAACCACGACTCCTCGGTCCCGCAGGTGTCATGAAAGGGTCTTTCAGGACACTTTTTGTCCTGAAAGACCCTTTCATGACATCGCCCTAGGCCTGCTTGGCGACCAGTTCCCAGCCTTCGACCTCGTCCGGACGGCGCGGCTCGGGACCGACGTACTTGGCCGACGGGCGCACGAGGCGACCGGTCTTCTTCTGCTCCAGGATGTGGGCGGCCCAGCCCGCGGTGCGGGCCGAGCTGAACATCGCGGGCATCATATGCGGCGGCACCTGGGCGAAGTCCAGGATCACGGCCGCCCAGAACTCGACGTTGGTCTCGATCGGGTGGTCCGGACGCCGCTCGCGCAGCTCATTCAGCGCCACCTGCTCCAGTTCCGCGGCCGCCTCGTAGCGTGCCGCGCCGAGCTCCTGGCAGGTGCGGCGCAGCACGCGTGCCCGCGGGTCCTCCGCGCGGTACACGCGGTGCCCGAAGCCCATCATGCGTTCCTTGCGGTCCAGGATGCCCTTGACCAGGCCGGCGGCGTCACCGGTCTTCTCGACCTCTTCGATCATCGGGAGCACGCGGGCAGGTGCGCCGCCGTGCAGTGGGCCCGACATGGCGCCGATCGCGCCGGACAGGGCCGCGGCGACGTCGGCGCCGGTCGAGGCGATGACGCGGGCGGTGAAGGTCGACGCGTTGAGACCGTGCTCGGCGGCCGAGACCCAGTAGGCGTCGATGGCCTTGACGTGGGCCGGGTCGGGCTCGCCGCGCCAGCGGACCATGAAGCGTTCGGTGATCGACTTCGCCTCGTCGACCCGTGTCTGCGGGACGGCGGGCTGCCCGATGCCGCGTGCGGACTGCGCGACGTAGGAAAGCGCCATCACCGAAGCGCGGGCCAGCTGGTCGCGTGCCTCTTCGTCGCTGATGTCGAGCAGCGGCCGGTAACCCCAGATGGGGGCGAGCATGGCGAGTGCGGCCTGGACGTCGACCCGGACGTCGCCGGTGTGCACCGGCAGCGGGAACGGCTCGGCGGGCGGTAGCCCGTGGCCGAAGCGACCGTCGACGAGAAGGCCCCAGACGTCACCGAAGGTCACCTTGCCGGCGAGATCCTCGATGTCGACACCGCGATAGCGCAGCGCGCCACCGTCACGGTCGGGCTCGGCGATTTCGGTCCGGAAGGCGACGACGCCTTCGAGACCCGGTCGGAAACCGTCGTCGACCTTCTCCGACGGCTGTTTGGTGCTGATCGTGGAGGCACTCACTGTGGTGAAACCTTTCGATGCGCATTCCCCGGCTTTGTGTTTCACGCGTGGACGGGATACACGCAGCCAAGGCGCGCCTCATCGCACGGATGGACAAACCTTGCTCCACGTGACGGCCAGGGGCAATCGAAAGATGTGGTGGTTTCGGTCACGATTACGAGAACGATTCAGTGAAAACGACCTTCGTACGCGAAGAGTTACGGCGACGTTCACTTTGCGTGTACCTGGCGCTGAGGTAAATGCTGTGTTTCGAGAACCGGCGCCCGACGCTATCCGGTGATAGACCTGATCCATGCACTTGAGCCCCCAGGAGCGGGACAAACTGCTCATCCACGTCGCGGCGGACGTCGCTCGCAAACGCAGGGAGCGCGGGGTCCTCCTCAACTATCCGGAGGCTGTCGCGCTGATCACCGACCACGTTCTCGAAGGCGCCCGCGACGGCCGGACGGTGAGCGAACTCGTCGCGAGCGGGCGTTTGGTGCTCTCGCGGGCGCAAGTACTCGGCGGCGTGCCGGAAATGGTCGATTCGGTGCAGGTGGAAGCCACTTTCCCGGACGGCACGAAGCTCGTCACCGTGCACGACCCGATCGTCTGAAAGGGCCCGAGAGTGCGACCAGGAGAGATCATCACCGGCGAAGAGCCGGTCGAACTGAATCCGGGCAGGCCGCGGGTCCGGCTGCTCGTGCGGAACCTCGGTGACCGGCCCGTCCAGATCGGTTCGCACTACCATTTCGCGGCGGTCAACCCGGGACTCGAATTCGATCGCGAGGCCGCGCGCGGGCACCGTCTCGACGTGCCCGCGGGAACTTCGGTGCGCTTCGAACCGGGCGTCGAACGGGAAGTCGACCTCGTCCCGCTGGCCGGGAACCGTGAGGTGCCCGGATTGCGCAAGGAGTCCTGATGCCGTCGATCGACCGCGACCGCTATGCCGAACTTTTCGGCCCGACGACCGGCGACCGGATCCGCCTCGCGGACACCGATCTGCTCATCGAGGTCACCGAAGACCGCAGCATGGGGCCGTCCGGCAGCGGCGACGAGGTGTTGTTCGGCGGCGGCAAGGTGATCCGCGAATCCATGGGGCAGGGGATGGCGACGCGGGCCGAAGGCGCCCCGGACCTGATCATCACCGGCGCGGTGATCCTGGATCACTGGGGCATTGTCAAGGCCGACGTCGGCGTCCGCGACGGCCGGATCGCCGGCATCGGCAAGGCGGGCAACCCGGACACGATGGACGACGTCGACCCGGCGCTGGTCGTCGGACCGTCGACGGAGGTGCTGTCCGGCAACGGGAAGATCCTCACCGCGGGCGGGATCGACTGTCACGTCCATTTCATCTGCCCCCAGCTGACCGATACCGCGCTGGCGTCCGGGCTCACCACGCTTGTCGGGGGTGGGACGGGGCCGGTCGAGGGCAGCAAGGCCACCACGGTCACCCCCGGCGCGTGGAATCTCGGCCGGATGCTGCAGGCGATGGACGGCCAGCCGGTCAACGTCCTGTTGCTGGGCAAGGGGAACACTGTCCGGCACGAGGCGCTGCGTGAGCAGCTCGCGGCAGGCGCGGGTGGGTTCAAACTGCACGAGGACTGGGGCAGTACCCCGGCCGCGATCGACGCCTGTCTCACCGTGGCCGACGAATCCGGTGTCCAGGTGGCCATCCACACCGACACGCTGAACGAGGCGGGCTTCCTGGAGTCCACTGTGGACGCCATTCGCGGCCGCTCGATCAACGCCTACCACACCGAAGGCGCGGGCGGCGGGCACGCGCCGGACATCATCCAGGTCGCCGGGCTGGCGAACATCCTCCCGTCGTCGACGAACCCGACGCGCCCGCACACCGCGAACACCCTCGACGAGCATCTCGACATGCTCGTCGTCTGCCACCATCTCAATCCGTCCGTGCCCGAGGACCTGGCGTTCGCCGAAAGCCGCATCCGGCCGACGACCATCGCGGCCGAGGACGTGCTGCACGACCTTGGCGCGATCTCCATGATGAGTTCGGACGCGCAGGCGATGGGCCGGATCGGCGAGGTGATCATCCGCACCTGGCAGACCGCGCACGTGATGAAACGGCGGCGCGGCGCGCTGCCCGGCGACGGTGCGGCCGACAATCTGCGGGCTCGTCGCTATGTCGCCAAATACACCATCAACCCCGCGATCGCGCACGGGATGGAACGCGAGATCGGCTCGGTGGAGATCGGGAAACTCGCCGATCTCGTGCTGTGGGAACCGAAGTTCTTCGGCGTCCGGCCGCATGTCGTGCTCAAGGGCGGGTTCGGAGCGTGGGCGGCGATGGGCGACGCGAACGCGTCCATCCCGACGCCGCAGCCGGTGCTCGCGCGGCCGATGTTCGGCGCGGCCCCCTCGGTCGCCGCCGCGAGCAGTTTCCATTTCGTGGCACCGGAAGCGCTGGAAAACGGCGTCGCGGAACGGTTCGGCATCTCGCGGAAGCTGGTGCCGATCTCGAACACCCGCTCGCGCGGCAAGGCCGACATGATCCTCAACGACGCGACTCCGGACATCCGCGTGGAGCCGGACAGTTTCGCCGTGCACGTCGACGGTGAGCTGATCGAGCCGCAGCCGGTGACGGAACTGCCGATGGCGCAAAGGTACTTCTTGTTCTGATGGACCTCTCCGCGCTCATCCTCACCGACTCCCGGTTTCCCGGGGGTGGCCATGTCCATTCCGGCGGTCTCGAAGAGGCTGTCGCCAGGAAGCTGATCACGCACGAACGTGACCTGCCCGGTTTCCTCTCCGGCCGGTTGCGGACGGCGGGTTCGCTGGCCGCCGTGTTCGCGGCGGCGTCGGCGCACGCGGCCGCCCGTGGTGTCCGGAATGGACACTGGCGGCGGCTCGACGTCGAACTCGACGCGCGGACGCCGTCGCTCGCGCAGCGGGAAGCCTCGCGCGGACAAGGGCGAGGGACGGCGCGGGCGGGTAAGGCGGCGTGGCCGTCTCCGGTGCTTTCCCAGCTGCTGAAGGAAACTCCGCGGCCGCATCATCCGGTGATCGCCGGTGCGTTGATCGGGGTGCCCTTCGACGCGGCGATGGCGGTGGCCTACCTCGCGATCAGCGGACCCGCGAGCGCGGCCGTGCGGTTGCTCGGCCTCGACCCGTTCGCCGTCAACGCCGTCGTGGCAAGGCTTTCCTCCGAAGTCCGGGACGTTTCCCTGCGGGCCGCCGAGGTCGCGGGGGATGACCCGGCCGATCTCCCGGCGCCGGGTTCTCCGGCGCTCGATTTGTTCGCCGAGGTACACGCCCGGCATCACAAGGAAGAGGTGCGTCTCTTTGCCAGCTGAGCATGGACACGGGCATGGACACGGTCACGTCCACCCGGTCAATTTCGACCCGGCCGCCGCCGAACCCGATCACTACGACCAGGCACCGACCGCCGGGCGTGCGTACCGGATCGGGATCGGCGGCCCGGTGGGCAGCGGGAAGACCGCGCTCACCGCGGCGCTGTGCCGGGCGCTCGGCGACGAGGTGAACCTCGCCGTCGTCACCAACGACATCTACACCACCGAGGACGCCGACTTCCTGCGCAAGGCAGGCGTGCTCGACCCGGAGCGGATCGAGGCGGTGCAGACCGGCGCGTGCCCGCATACCGCGATCCGCGACGACATCACCGCGAACCTCGACGCCGTTGAGCGGCTGGAGGAGCGATTCCCCGGACTGGATCTGGTGATCATCGAAAGCGGCGGCGACAACCTCACGGCGGTGTTCAGCCGGGGGCTCGCCGACAGCCAGGTCTTCGTGGTCGACGTCGCGGGTGGCGACAAGGTGCCGCGCAAGGGCGGGCCGGGTGTCACCACCGCGGATCTGCTGGTGATCAACAAAATCGACATCGCGCATCTGGTCGGCGCGGATATGGACGTGATGACCTCGGACGCGCATCGGATGCGCGGCGAGCTGCCGGTGATCACCCAGTCCCTTGTGGACACTCCGAACGCGCCGGATGTCGCGGCGTGGGTCCGTTCACTGCTGCCGGTCCGCGCGGGGTGAAGGCGCACGCGCGGCTGACCGCCTGCTTCGATGGCGGCCGGACCGTACTGCGTGAGCTGCGCTCGATGGCGCCGCTCACGCTCCTTCCCAAGCGTGGCACCGGTGCCACGGCGATCGTGCACTTGGTCAACTCGGCGACGTCGCCGCTGGGTGGTGACGAGCTGAAGCTGACCATCCGCGTCGGCGCCGGTGCTTCGCTGCGGCTGTCCGGAGTCGCGGCGACCATCGCACTTCCCGGTCCGCATGGCGAGTCAAGTGTGTCCGAAGTGGACATCGTCGTGGAATCCGGTGGCTCACTGGAGTACATGCCGGAACCGACCGTCGTGACGGCCCGCGCGCGGCATTCCGCAGTGTTCAAGGCGTCACTGGCGGCCGACGCTTACCTGCACACACGGGAGGTGCTGGTGCTCGGGCGGGCGGGTGAGCGGCCCGGGTCCTTGGTGACCGCACAGCACGTGACGCGCGGCGAAGTCCCGGTGCTGCGGCAGACGCTGGAGATCGGGGATTCCACTTTGGACTCCAGTCTCGCGCATCTGGCCGGACGCAGAGTACTGGCGACCGATCTGGTCGTCGGCGGCCCTTCGGTTCCTGAGGCGTCCGGTGAGTGGTGGTCCCGGACGTCGTTGGCTGCCGGTGGGACACTCACGACGTCGCTGGCACCCGATGCCGTGACCGCGCTCAGGCCGCTTGAAAGTACATGAAGGCCCCCTTCCTGTACCTAGGCGCAAGGAAGGGGGCCTTCATGTACTTCAGGTCAGAACTTGGTGCCCAGCCAGGTCATCGCGACCGGGCCGCCGGTCGAGACGCCGCCGATGTGTTCCAGCAGCGGGAATTCCTGCCAGGTGACGTCGGCGCCGAGTGCGCGGTAGCGGTCACGCAGGCCCTTGCCGACCGCCAGCGGGATCAGTTCGTCCAGCGACGCGTGGTACAGGTAGACCGGCGCGCCCGGTTTGGTCTTGCCTGCCTGGTTCTCGCCGAGGCGGGCCTGCCAGCGCGAGTCGGACGGGACGTCCGGCACGGTCGTGAAGTCGTTAAGCCGCGCGAAAGGCGCCGCCGCACCGAGTTCGACGGTGCACGCCTCCTTGACCTTCGCGACAGCCTTGACGCCCTTCGCGTTGAGCACGCCGTCGAACGGCAGTTCCGGGTACGCCGTCGAGTAGCCGACAGCGGCACCGAGTACCAGGCCGAAGGCGGCACCACCGTCGTTGAACTTCAGGACCGCGTTCAGATCCGCCGGGACGCCGCCTTCCGCGACGCCGACCAGGTTGACGTCGGGAGCGTAGGACGGCTGCAGTTCACCCGCGAACGCCGCGGCCTGACCTCCTTGTGAGTAGCCGAAAACACCCACCGGTCCGGTCTTCGACAGGCCCGCTTCGGGGACCCGGGCGGCGGCACGGGCCGCGTCGAGGACGGCCCGGCCTTCGGACTGTCCGACGGCGTAGGTATGCGTGCCCGGTGTGCCGAGGCCTTCGTAGTCGGTCACGACGACGGCCCAGCCACGCGACAGGGCCTGGTTCATCAGGAGGATTTCGTTCTCGGACCCGTTCGTCAGCCGGGTCGACGGCGCGCAGCGATCACCGAGGCCGTGCGTGCCGACGGCGTAGCTGATCAGCGGACGCGGCCCCTTCGTCCACGGCGTCGGCGGGACCAGCAGGATGCCCGACACCGTATTCGGCTGCCCGGTCGCCGAAGTGGAGCGGTAGTCGAGTTTCCACGCCTTCGCCGGGGCGGTGGCGATGACCGGCCGGTAGTCGACAAGGTCCCCGGGCGCGCTCGGGGCGGCTTGTGCGGCAGGCGCGCCGATCAGGGCGGCTGCGAGGGCTGAGACCAGAACTGTCCGAAGCACCGTTGCCTCCAGTTTGGTAATCGCGATTTTCGCAATGTAGGCGGTGTTGGTATCATCTGGCAATCCCTGTTACCGGATCGGGGGAGGACAAGTGGCCCGCACCTATGGCGGGGTCGCACCCGAGCAACGGCGTGCCGAACGGCGTGAACGGCTGCTCGCGGCGGCCTTGGACCTGTTCACGTCGACGGGCTACCGGCAGGCGAAGATCGCCGAGTTGTGCACGCGCGCCGGCGTCTCGACGCGGAACTTCTACGAGGAGTTCGACGGCAAGGAGCAAGTGCTGCTCACCTTGCACGAACGCATCAACGCCCTCGCGCTGGAGCACGTCACCGGCACCCTCGAACGCCTGGAGGACGCCGACGCGGTCACCCGGATCGGGACGCTGCTGGACGTCTTCGTCGGCACGGTGACGTCGGATCCGCGGCTGCCGCGGCTGAACTACGTCGAAGCCGTCGGCGTCAGCGCCGCTTTGGAGGCGCAGCACCAGGAATGGGTCGACCGGTGGGCCGCGTTCATCGAATCCGAGGCCCGGCACGCCGCACTGCACGGCGTCGCGCCGGACCGCGACTATCACCTGACGGCGATCGCGCTCGTCGGCGCCGCGACCGGGCTGCTGCGTGAATGGCAGGCGCACGCGCCGCCGCTGCCGGTCGCCGCCGTCGCCGCCGAACTCCGGGCACTGATGCTGGCCGCCATCACCCGGCCTGCCTGAAGACCCGCGTTCAGGGGTAAGTCGAAGGTAGCGCCTTCGGGTGAGGTGGTGCCTGGAGTGGCGCGGCACCGCACTCGCCTGCCCGAAGGCCCGCGTTTAGTCCTCTGGTTGCGATACATGCATACGCAAGGACCGCAACCAGAGGACTGAACGCGTCAGGTGACGGTGGCTGCCCGCCGGAAGGTGTTGTGCAGGACGGCCAGCAGCGCGTCCCGGACCGACAGCCTTTGCCGCGCGTCGAAGGTGATCAACGGGACGTCCTCGCTCACCGCGAGTGCCCAGCGCACGTCTTCGAGATCGTGTTTGAGGGAACCGTCGAACACGTTCACCCCGACCACGAACGGCAGCCCGGCCTTCTCGAAGTAGTCGACGGCCGGGTAGCAGTCGTCGAGCCGCCGGGTGTCGACGATGACGAGTGCGCCCAGCGCGCCGAGCACGAGGTCGTGCCACATGAACCCGAAACGGTCCTGCCCCGGCGTGCCGAAGAGGTACAGCTTCACCTCGTCGTCGATGGTGATGCAGCCGAAGTCCAGCGCCACCGTGGTGGTGGTCTTGGACGGCACCTCCCCGTTCATACCGTCGACGGCCGCCCCGGTCGCGGTCATCGCGGCCTCGGTGGTCAGCGGTTTGATCTCCGAAATCGCCCCGACGGTGGTCGTCTTCCCGACCCCGAACCCGCCGGCGATGACGATCTTGACCGGTGTCGGCGGCTTGGCCGGCGCCGGTTCAGCGAATTGCTTCGAGTCCACGAATGACCCTTTCGATCATGCCGAGGTCCTGGTTGAGTGCTCCGGCGGGGCGTCGGAGCACGACGTAGCCGAGTGCGGCGAGATCCGCCACGAGCACCCTGGCCACGCCGATGTGCAGGCCGAGCATCGCGCCCACCTCGGCGACGGATTTCGTTTCCCGGCAAAGGGAAACGATCTCCCGTCGTTCGAAGGTCAGCCTCGCCTGCGACGCCGCGCCAAGTCTGCTCGTGAGCACCTGCGCCTCGATTTCGAGGGTGCCGTCCACCGGTTGTGCGCGGCCGGCGGTGAGCAGATACGGGCGCAGCGGCGAGATGCCCTGTTCGGCCCCTCTCGGCTGGGGCACCTGGTCGTCGCTCATTCCCTTATCCCCTCGTCATTTCAGCTGCCGACGCTCTTCTTGAGTTCCTCGATCAG
The DNA here is from genome assembly GCF_040682875.1 of Amycolatopsis sp. NPDC051071. Lineage (NCBI taxonomy): Bacteria > Bacillati > Actinomycetota > Actinomycetes > Pseudonocardiales > Pseudonocardiaceae > Amycolatopsis > Amycolatopsis sp. NPDC051071. The sequence continues at coordinate 35,454 of NZ_JBFBBY010000016.1, forward strand.
CGCGGGGGTGAGCACCTCGGTGGCACGGTTGGCGAACATCGCCATCTCGTAGGCGATCGTGCCGAGGCTGGCCTGCTTGGTGGCGAGCACGCCGAGCGAGCAGCCGATGCTGATCGTGCAGACCAGCAGGTAACCCTGCTCCAGCTCGATGATGATCTTGTCGGGTGCACCGAGCGGGTGGCTCTCGGAGACGCCGTGCGCCAGGCCGAGCATCGCCGAGCAGATCGCGGCCAGCCGGTCGGCGTTGGCTCGTTCCAGCTCGGACGACATCGCGATCAGCAGGCCATCGGCCGAGACGGCGATCGCGCCCATCGCACTCGCCGTGTTCTGTGCGAAGCGCGTCACCAACCAGTTGAAGTTCCGGGCTTCGACGCTGACTCCGGTCGTCATCTCTTGCTCTTCTCTCTCTGTTCCGTCGCCGGGTTGACGGCTTTCTCCAACCCGTCACTGAAGGCGTCGAACGCGGCACGCTCGGCCTCGGGGTCACGCAGGCCCTTGGGCTTGGTGGTGTTCAGGGCCGCCCGCGCGGTCTGGTGCCGCGCGGCGGGTCCCTTCGCCAGTCCCGGCGCCAGCTGGGCACCGGGGACCCGCCGGGTGAGGCCGCCGCGCGAGGCGGCCGGTACCGGCGTCGGGGTCGGCATGGGCATGGGTGTCGGGGCGGGCATCGGGTTGCCCGCCGGCGGGCTTTCCGGCGGAGTCGGGGCCTGCGGTGGTACGGCGCTCGTAGAAGACACGGTGGCCTTCGCGAGCCCTGCTTCGAATCCGTCGAAGGCCGCTTTGGCTGCCTCAGGATCATGCCTGGACTTCGGACGGGACGGCGCTTCGGGGGCACCGGGAAGCTGCGCGCCCTTGACCCGTCGCCGAAGCCCGCCGCGGGTCTCCCCGGGATCGGCGGCGGTCAACGTCGGTGCGGGAGCCTCGTGGACAGGCAACGGGGCAGGCGGCGGCGTGGGCTCCGGCTGCGGTGTGAAGGCGGGCATCGGCTCCCGGATCTCCCGGTCGGTTTTGCGGAACCACCGGAAATCCTTGGGCCGCTGGCCGTCGCGCGGGATCATCCCGGTGATGGCCAGCGTCGGCGGTTCGGCCGCGGGCCCCTTCGCCCACGGCTGGGACTGGAGCTGCGGCTGTCGCTGCCGCGGGGCGGGCTCGTCGCCCGGTTCCGCCGTCGGCCACACCGGCGGCGCCGGGATGGACTTCGGCACGGGTGCCCGGTAGGTCAGCAGATTCGGCGGGACGACGATCCGCGCGGTGATGCCCGCGCTGGGCTCGGTCTCGGTCAGTTCGACCTTGAGCCCGTGCCGCCGCGCGAGCCGCCCGACCACGAACAGGCCGAGCACACTGGTCGGCGCCAGTTCGAGCCGTTCGCGTTCGACCAGCCGCCGGTTCTCCTCGGCGAGCCGTTCGGCGGTCATGCCGATGCCCTGGTCCACGATCACGATCAGGCAGGAGCCGTCGGCGAGAACCTTCGTGCCGACGTCCACAAAGGACTCCGGCGGGGAGAACGACGTCGCGTTCTCCAGCAGCTCGGCGAAGATCAGCACAAGATCCGAACCGAACGGCGACGACAGCAGGACGTCGCCCATCGAGCCGAGCCGGACCCGCTGGTAGTCCTCGATCTCCGCGAGCGCCGAACGCAGTGCCGTCGACAGCTCGATCGGCCCGGAAATCCGCGCCTCGTCCCGGTTCCCCGAGACGACGAGGAGGTTGTCCGCGTTCCGGCGCAGGCGGGTGGAGAGGTGGTCGAGCCGGTAGAGACTCGCCAGCAGCGCGACGTCCTGCTCGTTGCGCTCCAGTTCGTCGACCAGCGCCAGCTGCCTGCCGACCAGGTTCTGCGTGCGCTTCGCGACGTTGGCGAACATCAGGCCGACGTTGCGCCGCGTGACGGCCTGCCGTTCCACCAGTTCGGCCGCGGTGGCCTGGACCCGGTTGAACGCCTCGGCCAGCTTCCCGAGTTCGTCCTGGGAGGAGACGTCGATGGTGGCGAGCCGCGGCGCGAGTTCCTCGGCCTGCTCGGTGTCGGTGACGCGGACCAGTTCGGTGCTGGCGAGGTCGGCGACCGACGTCGCCGCCTTGGTCAGCTTCCGCAGCGGATCCGCGATCGACCGGCTGACCGCGATGGCGAGGCCACCGACCAGCAGGAACAGCACGGCCGCGCTGATACCGATGAGCCACGCGAGGTTCCGCGCGGCGTCGGCTCGCGTGGTCGCCGCGTCGGTGATGCCGTTGGTGACCTCGTCCTGGGCGAGCCGCCGCTGGTTCGACTGTGCCTCGACGGCGCCGAGGATGTCCGGCAGCAGTCCCTGCACGGCCTGCGGGCCGCGGGCCTCCGGTAGCCGCGCCTCCAGTGCGTCGATCCGGCGGCCGGTCTCACCCTGGTCGACCTGGACCACCTTGGTGGCCTGTGCGACGTCGGCCTGCTGCACGAACCGTTCCAGGAACAGCGATGCCTGCTGTTTCGCGTCGGCGAGCACCGGTTCACCGGACTCGGGGGTGACCAGCACGATGATCAACGCCATCCCGCGCAACGAGTACTCCTCGTTCGCGCGCAGCAGTGCTTCGAGCGCGGTCAGCTGCCGGGTGCCCTCCGCGTCACTGGTCTGCTGCGGTACCAGCCGAAGCGAGTTGATGACCGCGTCGATCACCGCGTGGTAGGTCCGCGCGATGCTGTCGAGCGAGGCGCCGCGCCGGAGCGCGTTCGCCCGGATCTCCTCCAGCGAACCGATCCGGACCAGCGCGGCGGAAAGCTCCTCCGGCGCGTCGGCGGTCAGCCGCGAACGCACCTGGTTCACCGTGTCGGCGACGACGCCCTGCTGTTTCAGCATCGCCGCGCTGCCTGCCGACGACGACGCGATGTAGTGCGCCGTCAGCAGCCGTTCCCGTTGCAGTTCCCACGCCAGCGTGCCGAGCGAGCGTGCCTGCGACGCGACGTCGGCGGTGGTACGGGCGGACCGCGCGTCGTCGATCTCACCGGCGACATAGGGCACTGACACCAGCACCACGGCGGTCAGCGGCAACATCAGGAGCAGGTTGAGCTTGCCCCGGATGCCGAGTCTGCCGAGCAACCCGGAACGCGGGGTGCGTTCCGGCCGGGTCTTCCCGTGCCTCATGATCACCTTTCTCCTCAACTCCGCCCGAGATGTCCGCGGTGCTGTTCCCGGACGAGGTCTTCGATGGACGCGCGCAGCGCGAGGAACTCCGGCGAGCGCTTGACCGCGAGGTCGCGCTCACCGGGCAGGCCGACCACGATGTCGGCGGCGACCCGGCCCGGATCCGATGCCAGCACCACGACGCGACGGCCGAGGAACACGGCCTCTTCGACGTCGTGGGTCACCATCAGCACCGTGGTGCCGGTGTCGGCCCAGATCCGGCGGATCAGGACCTGCATATCCTCTTTGGTCTGGACGTCCAGCGCGCCGAAAGGTTCGTCGAGCAGCAGCACATCGGGTTCGCAGGTCAGCGCCCGCGCGATCGCGACGCGTTGCTTCTGCCCGCCGGAAAGCTGTCTGGGCAGCGATTTCCGCAACCCGGCGAGTCCGGTTTCTTCGAGGTACCAGTCGATTCGGCGCGTGCGTTCGGCCTTGTCGAGGCTCAGCAGTTCGAGCCCGAACGCGACGTTGCTCTCCACCGTGCGCCACGGGTACAGCGCCCCGTGCTGGAACACCAGCCCGCGATCCGGGCCGGGACCGGTCACCGCGTCGCCGTCGAGGGTGATCAGGCCCTCGGACGGTTCGATCAGCCCGGCGATCAGCGAGAGCAGCGTCGACTTGCCCGATCCGCTCGCGCCGACGACGCAGACGAAGTCGCCGCGCGTGACTTCCAGGTCGATCCCGTCGAGTGCCCGGGTGGTCTTGCCCCGGACCGTGTAGTCCTTGGCGATGGCTTTCAGCTGAAGGGTCACGCCGCCCACTTCCCGACCCGGGTCCTCAGTTGCCGCAGCGCGATGTCGATGACCAGGCCGAGCAGGCCGATCACGATCAGCAGCGCGAAGATCCGGTCGGTCTGGGTGAACCGCTGCGCCCGCATGATGCGCAGGCCCAGCCCGGAGGTGGCGTTGATCAGTTCGGCGACCACCACGAAGTTCCACGCGGCCGCGGCGTTGACGCGGGTCGCGTCGATCATGCCGGGCAGCGCGTGCGGGATGATCACCTTGCGCAGTACCTCGCCGCGCCGCGCGCCGAGCGTGTACGACACGTCGATCAGCGAATTCGGTACCCCGCGGACGGCGTCGGCCGTCATCAGCGTGTTGAAGAAGACGGTGCCGAGGAACAAGACCGCGACCTTCGACGGCTCGCCGAGGCCGAGCCAGATCATCAGCAGCGGGATGAACGCGCTCGCCGGCAGGTAACGCAGCATCGCGATGACCGGTTCGAACAGCGCCAGCCCGGCGTTGAACGTCCCCATCACGATGCCGAGCGGGATCGAGACGAGCACCGCGAGCCCGAAGCCGAGCAGCACCCGCTGGGTGGTGGCCCAGAGGTCGCTGAACAGTTCACCCGACTCGATCATCTTCAGCCCGGCGTCGAGTACCGCGGCGGGCGTCGGCAGGAACGTGGGGTTGACGACGCCCAGCGCGTTCAGCGTCACCCAGATCAGCAGCGGGATCGCGAAGGACAGCACCGCCAGCGTCCATCGCCAGCGCGCGGGGATCGTTGTCCGAAGTGAGAACAGCGGGGACGCGTTCGCCTTGAGGCCCGCGCGCCGGGGCAGCGGCGACCAGTCCGGTCGCGCGCCACCCCGCCGCCGGTCCTCCTGTGCTTCGGCGAGCCGCTGCTCGTCGTCGAGGCGGAGTGCTTCGGCTTCGTCGGCGGTGTCCGTCCGCTGAGCGGTCTGGCGCGCCGAGTCCGTGGCGCTCACGGCACCGACTTGACGAACTGGTCGTCGAACAGCCCGTCGAAGCCGGGCCGGTTCTGGGCGAGGCCGTTGGACACGATGAAGTCGGCGATCTTGCCTGCCTGGAAGTTCAGGTGGGCCGGGGTGACGCCGGGGGTGAACGCGTCGAGGTTCTGCTGCTTCGTGAAGATCGTGGTGCCGGCGTCGTAGCTCTTGTACGCGTCGATCGTCACAGCGCCGCGTTTGGCCATGATCCCGATGGCCTCGTCCTTGTTGGCCTTGATCCAGGCCACCGTCTCGAACCAGGTGTTGACCAGCGCCTGGACTTCCTTCTTGCGCTCCTTCGACAGCTTTTCGGAGACGACGAGGTGGTCCGGGATGGCACCGGGGAACTCGGCCGACGTCGCGACCGCGCGGCTGCCGGGCCGCTGCAGTGCCGTCGTGGTGAACGGGGCGAACGCGGCGACGGCGTCGACCTGCCCGCCGACGAACGCGGCCGCGGCGGCGTCGGTCAGCAGCGGGACCAGCTCGATGTCCTTCTCGGTCAGCTTCGCCTCCTGCAGCGCGAGCAGCAGCAGGTAGTGGTCGACGGTGCCCTGCTCGACGGCGACTTTCTTGCCCTTGAGGTCGGCGACGCCGGAGATCCCCTCGCGGGCGATGATCTTGTCGTTGCCGGTCGAGTTGTCGTTGACCAGTACCACCGACAGCTTCGCGCCACCGCTGACCGAGGCGAGGGTGTCGTTGAGGGTCTGGCTGTTGGCGTCGATCGCACCGGAGGAGAGCGCGTTGATGCTTTCGGTGTAACTGTCAAACCACTTCAAATCGACGGTCACGCCGTTCTTCTCGAATAGGCCTTTCTCCTGAGCCACCGCCCACGGGAACCAGCCCGGCCAAGCGCTGTAACCGATGGTGATCTTGGTGCCGGAAGCGGCGGTGCTGTCCGAACAAGCCGAAAGGGCTGTCACACCGGCCAGGGAAATGGCGCACAACAACGCCGTCATGAGACGGCGGGAACGGGAAATCACAACGCACTCCTGGGGAAGGGGAGTAACACGGGAGTAGAAGTTCCGGCGGCTTGAGCGCAGGGGTGATCGACCGGCGTCGGACTCCCGGTCGGAAGCACTGCCGGCATTAGCGGATGGAGCAGCCGCACACCCGGCCGTCCCACCCTGAACCTCTAAACACTCTGTATAGAGGTGATCACCCCGTTGCCCTCGGCGGCGATCCTATCGAGGGGCGCAAGGTCTACCTAGTGTGATGATCAGCTCTTGCCCGAATTCCTGTCACATTCTGCTAAATCCAGCCGCGTTCGCCCCTTCGGGCGAGGTCTCACGGAGTGGGCAACCCCGGCCGGGGCGGCGAGCGTCCTCCAGATGGCCGGTGAATCCTCGCCGGCCGTCCGGGAGGGAGCAGAGGATGAAAATTCGTTCGGCCGCGCTGCCGGTGGCAGCGCTGGCGCTCGTGTCCACGATGGCCGGAGCGGGGCAGGCGAACGCGACCAGACCACCGAGTCTCGTCATCAGCCCGGCCACCGTCGTCGCAGGTGGGACGGTGACCGCGGACATCTACTGCCTGCGGCCGTCGGGTGCCGGCGAACTCGAGAAGACCCTCACCTCCGGTGGTTTCGCCGCGCCGATTCCCTTGCGGGTAGTGGGAGACGGTGGCACCGGCGGCATCGGTGTCGCGTTGCGAGGCGACGGTCCAGTAGGGACGGTGCCGGGGCGGTACACGGCGACGTACGACTGCTGGGGCTGGAACGTTCGCGCGGAATTCACCGTCACGAACTGACGCGAGACCTGAGAAGCGAAGGTCGCTGCCGGGATTTCGACCGTCCCGGTGGTGGCCTTCGCCGCGTCTCACGGCCGGGCCGTGGGCAGTGTGGGCAGTGTGGGTATCGGGAGGTCGGCCGGGCCTGCCGTCTGGCGCAGGTCGTGGCAGTTCTTCCGGGGATAATTTCTGTCGAATGACAGAATTAGAACGCACGCGCTAGATAGGTCCGCCGTGCGAGCAGCGGGCTGAAGGCGGCCATGAATTGTCCGAATTCGCCGAAGCAAGCGACAAGGGAAATGGTCGAAGCGACGATCATCGATCCGAAACCGACTGGATTGATCTTCGGAAAATAGGCCCGCTTGAATTCGATGTACGCGGCGAGAGGCCGAGTGGTTTCACGATGACCAGATCCGCGCAGACCGCGCCTATCCAGGCGATTTACACGTTCGAGAATCTTGTTCAGAAAGGCGAAAGCGCCGAATTCCGTCAGTGACGGCGCGATTGGCGCAGTTCACCAGGACGTACCAGACCCGGCCCGGATGCCGTCACGGAACCCGGGAAAAGAAGTTGGCGAACGACGCGATCCGGAATAGGCCTTGGTGATGTTGATCTTGATCTGGCTGACCACGACGAACAGGACGGCGAAGGTCAGGGCTGCCGGTGGTGGGCAGCGTGCCGGTCATGAACCTGCCTCCGTGGGGACGGGGAGGGAGCTGGGAGCACGACGACGGCAGGACCGGCCTTTATCGATCAGGGTCCGGCAGGTAACCAGGAGGTAACGGCTTGCGGTCCAGCGGTTACACGCTGATGACCGGCAAGGGTGGCGGGAGTCACCGTTCAGTGGGTTTCGCCGCCGCGTTCCAGGCAATACCGTCGGCGGCAAAGCCGAAGTCACAGATGCCCTGACCGGGTACGGAGGTTTGGCGGGATGATGCCGGAGATCAAAGACAGCGCCGTCGGCGGGGACGACGCGGTCGTGCGCTTGCCCGGAATGCGGGTCGCCTACGAAGGTGCGGCCTTCGACGAGTCCGCCCTCGCGGAGAACTGGACCGCCCAGCTGCAGGACTGGCTGAACCAGGCCGTTTCCGCCGGGATCGCCGAGCCGAACGCGATGGTGCTCGCCACGGCCGACCCGGAGGGCAGGCCGTCCTCCCGGACCGTCCTGTGCAAGGGCCTCGACGAGCGCGGCGTCGTGTTCTATACGAACTACACGTCGACGAAGAGCCACGACCTCACCGCGACGCGCTACGCGTCGGTCACCTTCCCGTGGTACGCCCTGCAGCGTCAGGTCCACGTGCGTGGCGAGGTCGAGAAGGTCAACGTCACCGAGACCGCCGAGTACTGGGCGTCGCGCCCCCGCGGTTCGCAGCTCGGGGCCTGGGCTTCGCCGCAGTCCCGCGTCGTCGACGGCCGCCGTGCGCTGGAGACCGCGCTCCACGGCATCGAGCGCCGCTTCGCCGACGTCGAGAACATCCCGTTCCCGCCGCACTGGGGCGGCTGGCGTATCCGGCCCGACTTCGTCGAGTTCTGGCAGGGCCGCGAGGACCGCATGCACGACAGGCTCCGCTACGTCCGCACCGACGACGGCTGGCAGATCGAACGCGTCGCTCCGTAACTCGCGTGCTCAGACACGTAACTCGCGTGCTTGAAGGCGGAACATGCGTGCTCAGACACGTAACTCGCGTGCTTGAAGGCGGAACACGCCGAACTCGCGAGTTACGCCTTCAAGCACGCGAGTTACGCCTTCAGGCACGCGAGTTCCGTGTTCAAGCACGCGAGTTACGCCTCTGAGCACGCGTGACGTCCTGGTGGGGGCAGCGGACGGTAACCGGGTGACTTAAATCGCGCGCGCTTGGTTAGTTAGCGCGGCTAAGCTACCGGGTTGTGAGTGACGATCTGGGGGTTGAGCAGCGTAAAGGTGCCCGGAAGCTGTTCGGCTCGATCGTCGTCGACACCCGGCCGCTCAAGATCCCCGCGTTCCGCCGCTTGTGGTTGTCCACCGCGGTCACCGCCATCGGCTCCCAGCTCACCGCTGTCGCGGTCCCCAAACAGGTCTTCGACCTCACCGGCTCGTCGGCGTACGTCGGCCTCACCGGTCTGGTCGCGCTGATCCCGCTGCTCGTCTTCGGTCTCTGGGGTGGCGCCATCGCGGACGCCGTCGACCGCCGCAAACTTCTGATCGTCACCAACGTCGGGGTCACCGTCACCTCGGCGGTCCTGTGGCTCCAGGCGTTCATGGACATCGGCTCGGTCTGGCTCGTCCTCGTGCTGCTCGCGGTCAACCAGGCGTTCTTCGCGATCAACATGCCGACCCGCGGCGCCGTCGTCGCCCGCCTGGTCCCGGACAACCTGATCGCCTCCGCGACCGCGCTCAGCAGCACGATGGCCACCTTCGGCGCGGTCTTCGGGCCACTGCTCGCCGGTTCGCTGATCCCGATCCTCGGCCTCTCGACGCTTTACCTGGTCGACGTCATCGCGCTGACCGCCACCCTCGTCGCGGTCTGGAAGCTGCCCCCGATCCCACCGCTCGGCGAGATCGCGCGGCGCGCCGGGATCCGCGACATCATCGACGGTTTCCGCTATCTGGCGACGCAGAAGATCCTGCTGGCCTCGTTCCTCGTCGACATCATCGCGATGGTGGCGGGTATGCCGCGTGCGCTGATCCCGGAGATGGCGGAGCGCACCTTCGGCGACCCACCCGGCGGCGGCCCGGCACTCGGCTGGCTTTACGCCGCGCTCCCGGCGGGCGCCATGCTGATCGGTCTCTTCTCCGGCTGGCTGACCCGGATCCGCAAGCAGGGTGTCGGCGTCATCATCTCGATCTGCGTATGGGGCGCGGCCATCGTCGGTTTCGGCCTCGCTCAGTCACTGTGGCTCGCGGTCTTCTTCATGGCGCTGGCCGGGGCCGCCGACATGGTCAGCGCGATCTACCGGATGTCGATTCTCCAGGTCGCCACCACCGACGAGATGCGCGGACGGCTGCAGGGTGTGTTCACCGTCGTCGTCGCGGGCGGGCCGCGGATCGCCGACCTCACCCACGGCTGGGCCGCCGCCGGCGTGGGCACCGCCGCCGCGGCCTCCGGTGGCGGAGTGCTGGTCATCGTGCTGGTCATCGGGGCGGCGTTGCTCCTTCCCTCCTTCTGGCGGTACCGGGCCCCGGCCGACTGAGCCGTTCGAATTATCGTCGGGCCCACGTCGGGAAAGCGGTCTCCCTGGACGGTGTGACGTCGGCGCCGGGACCGATGCAGGACAACGCCGCCAACGGAGGCAAGGCCAAGAGCCGCGTCCACAAGCAGATCGGCGCGCTCGCGGTGACCCGCTTCGAGGCAACCCCGCTGGTGAAGACCGCGGTCGACGCCGACTGAGCGAATTACCCAGGAAAGCGCTCCGCCAACCCGTGACGAAGAACTGACCAAATCGGACTGTCGGTCACAGACGTGATGCGGCACACTCTTGCCGCATGGCGGACACAACGACAACCGAACAAGCGGGTCCGGCGGGGCAGCCGAGCCTGAAGCGGGTGATGGGTTCCAAGCTCCTCCTGTTCTTCGTGGTCGGCGACATCATCGGCACCGGCGTCTACGCGCTCACCGGACAGGTGGCCGGCCGGGTGGGCGGCGCGCTGTGGGTGCCGTTCCTGATCGCCTTCGTGGTCGCGATCATGACCGCGTTCAGCTACCTGGAACTGGTCGGGAAGTACCCGCAGGCGGCGGGGGCGGCGCTCTACACGCACAAGGCGTTCAAGATCCGCTTCCTCACCTTCATGGTGGCGTTCGCGGTGATGTGCTCGGGGATCACGTCGGCATCGTCTGCGGCGAAGGCCTTTGGGGACACCTATCTCGCCGAGTTCATCACCGCGCCGATGCCGCTGGTGGCGATCCTGTTCGTGATCGGCCTCGCGTTGATCAACTTCCGCGGCGTCGCCGAATCGGTGAAGACCAACGTGGTGCTGACCTGCATCGAGGTCGGCGGTCTGCTGATCATCATCGGGGTCGGCGTATGGGCGGTGCTGAACGGCAACGGGGACGCGTCGCGGCTGATCGAGTTCGACACCGAGAACCAGACGATGCTGGTGGCGATCACTTCGGCGACGTCGCTGGCGTTCTTCGCGATGGTCGGCTTCGAGGACTCGGTGAACATGGCCGAGGAGTGCAAGGACCCGATCCGGATCTTCCCGAAGGCGATGCTGTGGGGCATGGTCATCGCCGCGACCATTTACATCATGGTCTCCGTGACCTCTTCGCTGCTGGTGCCTGCCGACGACCTGGAGGCCGCCAAGAGCAGCGCGTTGCTGAAGGTGCTCGACGTCGGGGCGCCCGGCTTCCCGCGTGAGGTCTTCTCCGCGATCGGTCTCTTCGCGGTGATCAACTCGGCGCTGATCAACATGCTGATGGCCAGCCGCCTGCTCTACGGCATGGCCAACCAGCGGATCATCCCGAAGCAGCTGGGCACGGTGCACCCGTTCCGCCGCAGCCCGTGGGTGGCGATCGTGTTCACCAGCGTCATCGCCATCGGCCTGGTGTCCTTTGTGGACATCGGTGTCCTCGGTGGCACGACGGCGTTGCTGCTGCTGGCGGTCTTCGCCATCGTCAACGTCGCCGTCTTGGTGCTGCGCAAGGACAAAGCCGCGCACAAGCACTTCCGGGCGCCGACGATCGTCCCGGTGCTGGCCGCGATCTTCTGCGTCTACCTGGTGACGCCGTTGTCCGGGCGGCCGGCCCGTGACTACAAGGTCGCCGCGATCCTGCTCGCCGTCGGCGTGGTGCTGTGGGGGATCAACTGGCTCGTCATGCGGGCCACACACAGTGAAGAGGACCGGCAGCCCATCGAGCCGCCGGTCGGCTGACCTCTTCTCTCAACGGCCTTCTCTCAACGGCCTTCTGTCAACGGCCTTCTCTCAACGGTTGAGCGCCTGGTACTCCACCGGGCTGTGTGCCGAGAACACGGTGACCTCGTCGGCGTGTTCTCGGCTCAGCTCACGCAGCCGCTCGACGTTCTCCAGCCGCGGTTTGCGCAGTGTCTGCACCATGTTCTGGAACAGCGTCATCCCCGGCGGGCAGTGCGGTTTCACCGGATCCAGCTGACCGTGGAAGAAGTACGCGTCACCCGCGTGCAGCAGCCAGCCGTCACCGGTGTCGACGGCGACCCCGGTGTGGCCCTTGGTGTGGCCCGCGAGCGGGACCAGCAGGATCTCCGACGGCAGGCCCTTGAGCTCGCGGACCGCCTGGAAACCAAACCACTCGTCGCCTGCCTCGTCGTACTTGTTCCACAGTGGACGGTGGGCGAACTGGTTGGCGCGGAAGCGGAGTTTCTCGCTCGCGTTGCCGGGAGCCGTCGCCGCGTCGTGCTCCTCGGCGCGGACGTGCACGACGGCGTTCGGGAAGTCCGCGAGCCCGCCCGCGTGATCGACGTCGAGGTGCGTGCAGATGATGTGCCGCACGTCTTCGAGCCGGTGGCCGAGTGCTTCGACGTGATGGGCCGCCGTCTCCGTCTCGACCGGCTTCGCCCCGACCATCTTCGTGAACGGCCCGCCAAGCCAGGCACTGGGCCGGGCCACGCCCTGGCGGCCGAATCCGGTGTCCACCAGCACGAGCCCGTCGCCGGTCTCGATGAGCAGGCAATGCGCCACCATCTCGGCCCGCCGCAGCAGGCCGGGCTGGCCGTCGAGGAATTTGCCTCCTGGCGTGCGCATGGTGCCGCAGTTCAGGTGGTGGATCTTCATATCCTGCTCCTCTGGCTGAGCCGCTCGTAGGCGGTGGCGTCGTGCGCGGCGAAGACCGTCACTTCGTCACCGTTGTTACTGACAAGTTCGCGCAGCCGGCGCTGGTTGTCCAGTCGTGCCGTTTTTTCCGTCTGCATGTACGACTCGAAGAGGCCCAGCACGAACGGGATATGCGGCTTCTGGTCGAGTTCGCCGCCATGGAAGACGGCGTCCCCGGCGTTGAGCAGCCAGCCGTCGCCGGTGTCGATCGCGATCCCGGCGTGCCCGCGGGTGTGCCCGGCGAGCGGGATGAGCAGGACGTCCGGGACTCCTTCGAGCTCGCGGACGGCGTCGAAACCGCACCACGGCTCGCCGTCGGCGCGATACGACCGCCAAATCGGGCCGTGGTCGAACTGGACCTTGCGGTAGCGGCTGGCCTCCTTGCGGTCGACCGGCTTCTCCAGCGCTTGGAGTTCGCGGGCGTGGACGTGCACCCGTGCCTGGGGGAAGTCGACGAGCCCGCCCGCGTGGTCGAGGTCGAGATGGGTCAGCACGATGTCGCGCACGTCGGCCGGGTCGAAGCCGAGCTTGCGGATCTGCGTGGTGGCGCTGAGGTCGTCGTCGCTGACCGGGTTGACCAGGCGTACGAACCCGGCGCCGAGCCAGTCCGCCGGACGGCTGACGGTCGGCGTGCCGACGCCGGTCTCGATGAGCACGAGCCCGGTTTCGGTCTCCAGCAGGAGGCAGTGGCAGATCAGCTCGGCGCGGCGGAACAACCCCGGCCTGCCGTCGACGAGCTTGCCGCCGAGGGGCCGCAGGGTTCCGCAGTTGAGGTGGTGGACACGCATCAGGAGAGCTCCCGTTCGAGGGTGGCGCGGAGGTGAGGGGCGATCGCGCGCAGCGGCGCGGTGTCGTGCAACGTCTTGGCCAGCAGCAACCCGCCCTCGATGGCCGCGAGGACGACGGTCGCCAAGTGATCCGCCTTGTCGGTCTTCAGTGCGCCCGCGATGATCGTGTGCCAGGAGCGGTAGCCGTCGGCGCAGGCCTGGCGGATCGTTTCGCTATCACCCGACGCGTCGAGCGCGACCGTCGCGAGTGGACACCCACGCTGGAAATCCGACTCCTCCAGCGAGATCGCGAGAGCCTCGACGACGTTCTCGATGCCGGTGACGATGTCAGGAGAGTGCGCGACGATCGTGCGCAAGGTGTCGCACAGCCGCTCGGCGGACTGGCGGATGGCCTCGGCGGCCAGCTGCTCCTTGCCGCCGGGGAAGTGGAAGTAGAGCGATCCCTTCGGCGCGCCGCCGGCGGCGACGAGCTGGTTGAGACCGGTGGCGTGGTAGCCCTGCTTGTGAAAGAGCTCGGCGGCGGAATCGAGCATGCGCTGCCGGGTGTCGGTACGGCGGACCATGTGGCCGACTGTAGCCCAAACTATGACGACCGGTCTAGTGAGACTGCGAGGCGTGCGACGGCCAGAGCGAAGGCGTGACTCGCGTGCTTGAGCACGTAACTCGCGTGCTCAAGCACGTAACTCGCGTGCTTGAGCAGGTAACTCGCGTGCTTGAGCGCGTAACTCGCGTGCTTAAAGACGGATCTCACGTGCTGGACGCCGAACTCGGTGCGCGGGGTCTGAGCACGCGAGTTGCGCCTTTAAGCACGCGAGTTACGGCTTCAAGCACGCGAGTTGCGGCTTCAAGCACGCGAGTGCGGTGCCGCGCCACCCCAGGCACCACCTCGCCCGAAGGCGCCACCTTTGCGTTACCCCTCAATAACCCTGATCGCCACTCGCGACCCCCGGGTCAGGCTCAGCGCCCGATCGCCGAGCCTGACCCGCCGAACTCCTGCCGCGACTCTCGCTTCAGCAGCATCGGCGACACCGGATTCCTCGTGCGGAGCAAGGGTTTCATCGTGCGCCCAGCCAAGAATGTCCAGTGTGGACACATAACCGTCCGGTACGTGTCCGGCCAGTGCGGGATCGACGAAAGTGACCGCGGGTTCGGACTGTGTCAGAAGATAGGCGAGTTCTTCCCCGCGTGCGTTGAAGTTCACCGGGACATGTACCAGCCCGGCCCGCGCGCAACCCAGGTACAGCACCAGGTACGCGTCGGAGTTCTTGCCGAACGCCGCGACGCGGTCGCCGTGGACGAGGCCCCGCTCCAGCAGCTTCGCCGCGACCCGGCCCACCGCGCGGTCCAGCCCGGCGTACGTCCACACGCGATCGGCGAAGGTGAGCGCCACCCGGTTCGGGACGCGCCGCGCGCTGCGCTCCAGGACGCGGCCGACGGTGCTGGGGTAACCGGGAACGGTCATCGCGTGCGGTCTCCTTCGTCCGGGCGCGGCATTCCCACAGTACTTTCCCGACGGTCGCCGGTAACCTCGTGCGCATGGCCCATCCCACCGGAGAGCAGTTCGAGATCACCCGCGGCAACGCGCGCGCCGTCATCACCGAGATCGGTGCCGGGCTGCGTGCGTTCGAGGTCGGCGGGGTGCCGTACGTCGAGGCGTTCGCCGAGGACGAGAAGCCGCCGAAGGGCGCCGGGCAGGTGCTCCTGCCCTGGCCGAACCGCACCAAGGGCGGCCAGTGGGTCCATCAGGGTGAGAAGCAGCAGCTCGCGATCACCGAAGAGGCACGCGGCAACGCCATCCACGGCCTGACCCGGCACGAGGAGTGGGAGCTGCTGGAGCACGCGGAGTCTTCGATCACCCTGGCCATCGACGTCCCGGCGCAGGAGGGCTGGCCGGTACCGCTGCGCGCGACGATCACCTACGAGATCGCGCCACGCGAGCTGGTGGTGACGCACGAGATCCGCAACGAGGGCGAGAGTCCGATCGGCGTCGGGCTCGGCACGCATCCGTACTTCCGCATCGGCGACGTGCCCACCGACGAGCTGACCCTGACGCTGCCCGCGAGCCGCGTCCGGCCGTACCTCGGCGACGAGCAGCTGCCGTACGCCGAGGAGCAGGACGTCGAGGGCACCGAGTACGACTTCCGGTCGGGCAAGGTGCTCAAGGGGGTCGACCTGGACACGGCGTTCGGCGGTTTGAGCGTCGCCGCGGACGGCAACCACCACCACGTCCTGTCGCACGGTGAGCAGGAGCTGCTGGTCTGGGCCGGACCGGACTTCCACTGGGCGCAGGTCTTCACCCCCGCCGACCTGGTCGGACGCGGCCGGGCGGTGGCGATCGAACCGATGACCTGCCCCGCCGACGCGCTCAACACCGGCACCGACCTGATCGAGCTCGACCCCGCCGGCTCGTGGGCGGGGAGCTGGGGAATCCGGGTGCGCTGATGACCTTGCTCCGGCTGGGGCCCGCGGACGCGGGGGAGATGCTCACGGTGCAGCGGGCGGCGTACGTGACCGAGGCGCGAGCCCACGACACGTTCGACCTGCCTCCGCTGTTGGAGACGTGGGAACAGGCCAAGGAGGCGTTGGACGACAGCGCGTGTTTCGCTTGGGGCACCAGGGAAGCCGGTCGGCTGGTGGCGAGCGTCCGGATCGTCGTGGACGGCGAGGCCGGGCTCGTCGGCAGGCTCGTCGTGGCGCCGGACCGGCAGGGACACGGGCTCGGCAGTTCGCTGCTGCTCGCCGCCGAAGCGGCCATGCCGGCGGCGGTGACGGTGTTCCGCCTGTTCACCGGCGAGCGGAGCTTCGGGCCGCTGCGGATGTACCCGAAGCTCGGCTACGTCGAAACGCGCCGTACGCCCGAGTTGCACTACCAAGTGGTGCACTTTGAGAAGACCCGCGTGCGTCCGGGGGCCACAGTTCGTTAGCGTGTCAAAGCATGTCGAACAAAGCACTGGTCAAGGCCATCGTCGGTGGTTACGTCGTCCCGATCGACGGTGATCCGATCGACGGCGGCACGGTCCTCATCGAGAACGGAAAGATCGTCGCGGTCGGCACTGATGCCGACGTCGACGTCCCCGACGACGCCGAACTGGTGGACGCCGCGGGCACCTGGGTGCTGCCCGGGTTCATCGACGCGCACGCCCACCTCGGCGTCCACGAGGACGGCGAAGGCTGGTCGGGCAATGACACCAACGAGATGACCGATCCGAACGGCGCGCGGTTCCGGGCCATCGACGGGATCGACCCGTACGAGTCCGGCTTCGACGACGCGCTCGCGGGTGGCGTCACCAGCGTCGTCATCAAGCCCGGCTCGGGCAATCCCATCGGTGGGCAGACGATCGGCGTCAAAACCTGGGGCCGGACCGTGCTCGACATGATCTTCGCCGAGGACGTCAGCGTGAAGAGCGCGCTCGGCGAGAACCCGAAGCGGGTCTACGGGGACAAGAAGCAGACGCCGTCGACCAGGCTCGGCGTCGCGTCGATCATCCGCGACGCGTTCACGGCCGCACGCAACTACGCCGCCCAGCGTGACCATGCCGCCGGTGAGGGCAAGCCGTTCGAGGTCAACCTGAGCAAGGAGACACTCGTCAAGGTGCTCGACGGCGAGCTGTTCTGGGACCAGCACGTCCACCGCGCCGACGACATGGTGACCGCGATCCGGCTGGCCGACGAGTTCGGCTACAAACTGGTGATCAACCACGGCACCGAAGGGCATCTGATCGCGGACCTGCTCGCCGAGCGGGACGTGCCGGTGATCCTCGGCCCGCTGTTCACCACCAAGTCCAAAGTGGAGCTGCGCAACCGCACCCTGCGCGCACCCGGCATCCTCGCCAGGGCGGGTGTGCGGATCGCGATCACCACCGACCACCCCGTCGTGCCGATCAACTTCCTGGTGTACCAGGCGGCGCTGTCGGTCAAGGACGGTCTCGACCCGGAGACCGCGCTCAAGGCGCTGACCGTGAACCCGGCCGCGATGCTGAACCTCGACGACAAGGTCGGCTCGCTGAAGCCGGGCCTCGACGCCGACGTGGTCATCTGGTCGGGTGACCCGCTGGACGTGATGAACCGCGCGATGCGGGTATTCGTACGCGGACGCGAGGTCTACCACTTCGACTCCGACGCCGGGGTCGGCGTCACCGAGGACCGCAAGTACCGCGAGCACTGATCTTTCCGATCCGCCTGTGCGTCCCGCGCTGGAGGTGAGCCCCTGATTGTGACAGTCAGGGAAAGGTGTAACTCGCGAAGGGTTTGGCGGTTGGATCGCCGGTTTGCTGATCGGCCTGGCGTGTCTCGCGCTGGGTGCTCAAGGCGGATCACGCCGAGGGTTCGGACGCCTTCAACAGCTTCGGCCGGTGGGTCCTGCTCGGCGTCGGCGTCGCGCTGGCGGGCTTCAGCGGGTTCAAGCTGGTGAGCAAGTCGCGGGCGGCCAAGCGGGACGGGCAGCCTGCCGATGGTGCCGCGTCGTCTGGCCAGGCGCCGTCTGGGCAGGCGTCTTATAGCCAGGCGCCGTCCAGGCCGCCGGGACAGCAGCCGTACCCGCCGCAGACCGGGTGGCCGCAGCCGCCGCCGCAGGGCCCGCCGCCGCAGTTCGGTCCGCCCGGCCGCTGACGTCCGGGCCGGGTGGGTCTGGCCGGATGACGTGAAAGCCTCTTTCGCAACCTTGGACGTTGCGAAAGAGGCTTTCGCATCATCGGAGGCAGGCGTTCACGCCAGAAGCCGCTCGAGATCCAGTTTCACCGGAAACGGTTCGGTTGAGTTGAATTCGCCGGTCACTGCCGGTGCGTCCTGGTAGCCGAGTTCGCCCGCCTGGTGGCAGGCGACAAGCGAAACGGGCTCGCTGAGGTCGACGATCCAATAGTGCGGAATTCCCGCGTCGGCGTACTCGCCGTGCTTGGTCACGTAGTCAGTTCGCTTCGAGCCCGGCGACACGATCTCGACCACGACGACAACGTCGTCCGCGCGATACATCGTGTCTTCTTCGTCGACTCGCTCACCGGCTTCGCGAAGAGCGATGATCAGATCTGGTCGCCGGGCGAAACCAGGCTCGCCAGGAGGAACCAGTCCTAGGTCGACGTCGATATCCTGAACGAACTCGAGATGATCGGGCAGCTGTGATTCCAATTGCCTGGCCAAGGCGTACAGCGCCTTGTTGTGTCTCCTCTTGGGACTCGGCGACATGACAAGGCGGCCTTCCACGAGCTCGGTGAATCCGGAATCGGGTTCACCGAGCGCCGCGTACTCCGCGACCGACAGCAGGTGATCCGGGATGGCCCACCCTGGCTCACCGTGCGACCCGGTCGTGGAGTCGGGAAGGGCTGTCACAGCGTCTCCTCACGTCTTCCACAGTGTCTCACGATCAGCAGGTGACCACTGGTGATCGTATCAGCGCGGAGAGTCAGACCTTCCGCAGTTCCCGCGCGATCACCATGCGCTGGATCTGGTTCGTGCCTTCGAAGATCTGCGGCACCTTCGCCTCCCGCATGTACCGCTCCACCGGGAAGTCCTTCGTGTAACCAGCGCCGCCGAGGACCTGTACGGCGTCAGTGGTCACCTTCATCGCGCCGTCGGTCGCGACGAGTTTCGCGATCGACGCCTGTCGCTGGAACGGCAGGCCGCGGTCCCGGCGCCGGGCGGCGTCGAGGTACATCGCGCGTGACGTCTCGACGGTCGCGGCCATGTCGGCCAGCAGGAATTCCAGGCCCTGGAATTCGATGATCGGCCGCCCGAACTGCGTCCGGCCTTTCGCGTACTCCAGTGCCTCGTCCAGTGCGGCCTGCGCGAGCCCGACGGCGCAGGCGGCGATGCCGAGCCGTCCGGAGCTGAGTGACGAAAGCGCGATCTTCAGGCCCTGGCCCTCTCCGCCGATCCGCCGATCGGTGTCGACGGCGGCGTTCTCGAACATCAGTTGCGCCGTGGTCGATCCGGTGAGGCCCATTTTGCGTTCGGGTGGCGCGGCCGAGAGGCCCGGCGTCGATCCGTCGACGAGCAGGCACGAGATGCCGTGTCCGCCGTCGTCGCTGGTGCGCACCATGGTCGTGTAAAAGTCGGCCTCACCCGCATGGGTGATCCAGGCCTTCGTGCCGTTCACGACGTACTGATCGCCGTCGAGCCGCGCGCGCGTCGAGAGGGCCGCGGCGTCGGAGCCGGCGTGGGTTTCCGAGAGCGCGTACGCGCCCAGCAGGTCGCCTTCCAGCATCGAGGGCAGCCAGCGGTCCCGCTGCGTGTCGGTGCCGTAGTGCGCCAGCGCGAAGCAGGACATCGTGTGCACCGAGAGGCCGACGCCGACCGACATCCACGCGGTCGCGATCTCTTCGAGGACCTGCAGGTAGACCTCGTACGGCAGATCGCCGCCACCCCACTGCTCCGCGTACGGCAGCCCGAGCAACCCGGCATGCCCGAGCACCCGGAACTGTTCACGCGGGAAGTGCGCGGTCTCTTCGTACTTGCTCGCGATCGGGGCCAGTTCCTCACGCGCGATCTCCTTGGCCAGGTCGAGCAGATCCTGGGCCTCGGTGCTGGGCAGCAGACGGTCGGCCGGCATGGCTCCTCCGAGCTGAACTGTACTCAAAACAGTACTGTGGGCTTGTTGAGAGTACAGTACTGGCTGTCTGGGAGTACACCGTCCGCGTAAGGGATAGTGATCCGATGACCGAGAGCCGGACCCGCCGTCAGCCCACCGCGCGTCAGCGCGCGCTGCTCTCGGAGCTCGAAGCGCTCTTCCTCGCCGAAGGGTTTTCGCAGTTCACGCTGGACGACCTCGCCGCCAGGCTGCGCTGCTCGAAGTCGACCCTCTACGCGCTCGCGCCCAGCAAGGAGCAGCTCGCGGTCAAGGTCGTCACCCACTTCTTCAAGGGTGCCGCCGAACTGCTGGAGGAGCGGATCGCCGGGATCGACGACGCCCGCAAGATCCTCGGCGAGTACCTGGCCGGCATTTCCGAGTACCTGAATCGCGCCTCGGCCGCGTTCATGACCGACATCGCCGAATTCGCCCCGGCACGCGACGCGTATCAGCTCAACAGCAGGGCGGCGGCCGCGCGGATCCGGTCGTTCATCGATCGCGGTGTCACCGGCGGTGTCTTTCGCGAGGTGCACGCGCGGTTGATCGCGGAAATGGCGGGATTGATCATCGAGGGAATCCAGACCGGCGTGGTCGGTCAGCGTGCCGGGGTGACCGACGCCGAAGCCTTCACTGCTCTCTCGGAGCTTCTTCTTGGAGGACTCGCGCCAAAAATGTCTTGAAATGACAATTCTGGTGGTGGAACCGATGCCTCGGCTAGCATCGCGCCCGTGATCGTGGTGGGTGGAGAGGCGCTGGTCGACCTCGTTCCTGGTGAACCGTTGGATTCCACAGTGGACGGTGGGTTGCACGCGTTGCTGCCCCGGATGGGTGGTGGTCCCTACAACGTCGCGCTCGCCGCCGGCAGGCTCGGCGTCCCGACGGGCTTCTTCTCGCGTGTCTCCGAAGATCGCTTCGGGGTCGCGCTGGTGGACCGGCTGCACGCCTCCGGAGTCGGCACCGCCTTGCTGCAGCGGGGAAACGAGCCGACGACGCTGGCCGTGGTCGCACTCGACGAAAAGGGTTCCGCGCGGTACACCTTCTACACCGAGGGCACCGCGGACAGGCTCGTCGGCGATCCCGGCCCGCTGCCGGACAATGTGACGGCGCTCTCGCTCGGCACGCTCGGCATGGTCCTGGAACCGGGTGCGAGCACGTACGAAACCGTGTTGCGCCGCGAATCCGCGCGAGGGGTCCTGACCGTCCTCGACCCGAACATCCGTGCGGCGCTGATCGCCGATCCGGCGGCTTACCGGGCGCGGTTCGAGTCGTGGCTGCCGCATGTCCGGCTGCTCAAGATCTCCGACGACGACACGGAATGGCTCACCGAGGGCGCTGATCCGATCGAGGCGGCAAAGGTCTGGACCTCTCACGGTGTCGATGCCGTGGTGCTGACCCGCGGCGCGCAGGGATTGTCCGTCATCACACAGGCGGGGGAAATCGCCAGGGTCCCGTCACGCCGAGTCGCCGTCGTCGACACCATCGGTGCCGGGGACACGGTGCAAGGCGCCTTGCTCGCGTGGCTGTACTCCAACGAGGTGCGCGATTTGTCCACTGTCGACGCCGGCGGCTGGCGTTCGGCGCTCGAATTCGCGGCGAAAGCGGCGTCGATCACCGTCTCACGGAGTGGGGCGGAACCGCCGACGGCGCAGGATATGGCATCCGCTGTGTGAACCTGGTCCCAAAGGGGCCGTAATGAGCAACTCACCCGCTGCGCGTTGACCCCGTTCTCGACTAGCGTGGTGGGGAATTCATACCCCAGCGGGGCGGTGTGCAGCGAGGCCGTGGGTCGCGCGCGTGAAAGAGGGCGTACCTGTGGAACCTACAGGCGCCGCCGGCCCGTGCTGAACGTGAGAGGGACTTACATGTCCGACGCGACGACGGCTGCGGGGCAGTCCGGCGAAACCGCGACGCTGCGCCTGCCCAATGGCGAGCACGAGTTCAAGGTGATCCACCCGGTCGAGGGTGCGCCTGGGATCGAGCTGGGGAAGCTGCTGGCGACGACCGGGTACATCACCCACGACCCCGGGTTCGTGAACACCGGCGCCGCGTCCTCGGCCATCACCTACATCGACGGTGACGCCGGCATCCTGCGCTACCGCGGGTACCCGATCGAGCAGCTGGCCGAGAAGTCGACCTTCATCGAGGTCTCGTACCTGCTGATCTACGGCCAGCTGCCGACCGAGACGCAGTTGTCCGAGTTCACCGAGAAGATCCAGCGCCACACCCTGCTGCACGAAGACCTCAAGGCCTTCTTCAGCGGCTTCCCGCGCGACGCGCACCCGATGCCGGTGCTCTCCAGCGCGGTATCGGCGCTGTCGACCTTCTACCAGGACTCGCTCAACCCGTTCGACGAACCGAACGTGGAGCTGTCCACCATCCGCCTGCTGGCCAAGGTCCCGACCCTGGCCGCGTACGCGTACAAGAAGTCCGTCGGCCAGCCGCTGCTGTACCCGGACAACTCGCTCGGCCTTGTCGAGAACTTCCTGCGGATGACCTTCGGCTTCCCGGCCGAGCCCTACGAGGTCGACCCGGACG
Source organism: Amycolatopsis sp. NPDC051071 (assembly GCF_040682875.1). Lineage (NCBI taxonomy): Bacteria > Bacillati > Actinomycetota > Actinomycetes > Pseudonocardiales > Pseudonocardiaceae > Amycolatopsis > Amycolatopsis sp. NPDC051071. The sequence goes on from NZ_JBFBBY010000016.1 coordinate 57,697, forward strand.
TCGCCAAGGCGCTCGACCTGCTGTTCATCCTGCACGCCGACCACGAGCAGAACTGCTCCACCTCGACCGTGCGCCTCGTCGGTTCCTCCGAGGCGAACCTGTTCGCCTCGATCTCGGCGGGCATCAACGCGCTCTTCGGCCCGCTGCACGGTGGCGCCAACAGCGCGGTGCTGGACATGCTCGAGGGCATCAAGGCCGACGGCGGTGACGTCGAGAACTTCGTCAACCGCGTGAAGAACAAGGAAAAGGGTGTCCGCCTGATGGGCTTCGGGCACCGGGTCTACAAGAACTACGACCCGCGCGCGAAGATCATCAAGAACACCGCGGACGACATCCTCTCGAAGCTCAAGGGCGGCGACCAGCTGCTCGACATCGCGAAGAAGCTGGAAGAGACCGCGCTCTCGGACGACTACTTCATCGAGCGGAAGCTGTACCCGAACGTCGACTTCTACACCGGCCTGATCTACCGGGCGCTCGGCTTCCCGACCAAGTACTTCACCGTGCTGTTCGCGCTCGGCCGCCTGCCGGGCTGGATCGCGCACTGGCGCGAGATGATCCAGGACCCGGCCACCAAGATCGGCCGCCCGCGGCAGATCTACACCGGCTCGGCCGAGCGGAACTACGCGCCGATCTCGGAGCGCTGATCCCGGCTCCGGCTCGCCTCCCGCAAGTGTCATGAAAGGGTCTTTCCTGACGAAATTTGTCAGGAAAGACCCTTTCATGACATCGGGGGACTGGGACTGCGCCCGGTCACCGAAGCGCTTAGGGTTCCCGGAGTGACCAAAGAAGCCTCGGTAGTGCTGTGGTTCCGCCGTGACCTCCGGCTTGCCGACCACGCCGCCCTGCTGGAGGCGTCGAAGCACAGCAAGCACGTCCTCGCGCTGTACGTCCTCGACGACGCGCTCCTCAAACCGTCCGGCGCCCCGCGCGTCGCGTTCCTGCACGGCTGCCTGAAGGCACTCGACGACCAGCTCGGCGGACGTCTGATGCTCGTCAAGGGCACCCCGGCCGAGGAGGTCGTCAAAGCGGCGCGCGCGATCGGCGCCGCGGCGGTGCACGTCAGCGCGGACACCGGACCGTACGGTCGCCGCCGGGACGCCGAAGTCGCGAAAGCGTTGGCAGGGCACGACATCGCGTGGGTCGAGACGGGATCTCCGTACGCGATCACCCCTGGCCGGATCACCAAACCGGACGGCGACCCGTATCGCGTCTTCACCCCGTTCTATCGTGCCTGGGTGCGGCAAGTCCAGCCTCGGCCCGCGGACACCGGAAAGTCCATAGTGGACTGGGTTGAGCCACCTCGGTCGGTCAACCTCCCGAAACCCCCTTCCCTCAAAGGGATGGAGCTGCCAGAGCCCGGCGAGGAGGCGGCGCTGGCTCGCTGGCACGAGTTCCTCGATGACGGGATCGAGACCTACGACGAGGACCGTGACCGACCGGATCGTCCTGGCACCACAAGGCTTTCGCCGTATCTGCGCTGGGGTTGCGTCCACCCGCGCACGCTGCTGGCGGACCTCGCCGGGAACGAGGGTGCCGGGGCGACGTCGTTACGCGGGGAGTTCGCGTGGCGCGAGTTCCATGCCGACGTCCTGTGGCACCGCCCCGAAACCGCGCGGAAGAACTACGATTCCCGGTTCGACGCCATGGCATACGAGAACGACCCCGAGGCCTTCGAGCGGTGGTGCGAGGGACGCACCGGGTTCCCGATCGTCGACGCCGGGATGCGCCAGTTGCTCGCCGAGGGCTGGATGCACAACCGCGTCCGGATGATCGTGGCGAGTTTCCTTGTCAAGGATCTGCACCTGCCGTGGTGGCTCGGCGCGCGGCATTTCATGAAGCATCTGGTCGACGGCGATCTCGCGTCGAACCAGCTGAACTGGCAGTGGGTCGCCGGCAGCGGTACCGACGCCGCGCCGTACTTCCGGGTCTTCAACCCGACCACTCAGGGGGAGAAGTTCGACCCCTCCGGCGAGTACGTCCGCCGTTACGTTCCCGAACTCCGTTCCCTACAAGGGAAAGCCGCGCACAAACCCACCGGCGCGCCAGGCTATCCCGCACCCATGGTCGACCACGCGCACGAACGCCAGGTCGCCCTTGAGCGCTACGGTGCCATCAAAAGCGTGTGAAGGCCCCCTTCCCTCGGCTGGTCACTCAAAGCCATGACCGAGGGAAGGGGGCCTTCACGCGCGGAACGTCAGCCCTTCAGTGCCTCGGTCAGCTTGATCCGGCTGCCGACCCGCAGGACGCTGTTCTGGTAGATCCGCGCGCCCAGCCAGGTGAACAGCGCGATGGCGCCCACTGTCAGCCCCAGCGAGAGCGCGATCTCCCACACTTCGACGGTCCCGGCCGCGATCCGGGCGGGCATGAGCACCGGCGAAAGCAGCGGCACCAGCGAAAGGATCTGCGTGCCCGTGCCTTCCGGGGACTGCGCCAGCAGGTTGAATCCGACGACGAAGCCGAGGATCAGCACGATGTTGACCGGGCCGATGACCGACTGGGTGTCCTCCTGCCGGGAGACCAGGGAGCCCATCGCGCCGTAGACGGTGGCGTACAACAGGAATCCGAGCAGGTACCACACCACCCCCCACAGCAGCGCGCTCGTCGCGACCCCGGACAACGTCAGCACGTTGGTCGCCGACGCGACGATCAACCCGGCGCCGCCGATGATCACCAGCTGCGTCAGCCCGACCAGGCCGAGCCCGATCACCTTGCCCAGCAACAAATGCCATGGCCGGACGGTGGACAGCAGGATCTCCACGACCCGGCTGGACTTCTCCTCGACCACACCCTGCGCCACGAGCGTCCCGTAGGTCACGATGCTCATGTACAGCAGCACCGCCACGATCAGCCCGATCACCATCCGCTGGGCCTTCTCCGGATCCGCCGGTTTGATCGAGTCGACCTCGACCTGGGTGTCGGCGACCGTGCGCAGCACCTGATCCGGGTTCTCGACGCTTTCGGAAAGCTTGCCCTTCAGCACTTCCTGCTGCGAGACACCGGTCAGCAGGGACTTCAGCTTGGTGTCCAATTCGGATTTGACGAGTACCTTCAGCTCGGTGGCGTTGCCGGACAGCAACGCGTCGAGATCGCCGTTCTCGACCTGTGACCGGCCCTCCGCCGGATCGGCGATGGTGACGGTCTCGATCTTCTCGCCGATCGCCGTGCCCGCCGTCTGGAGCTGCTGCGCGATCCCGGCGGCCTGCCCGGTGAGCCCGATCTTGCTCTTCTCCCCGGAGCTGATCAGGGTCGACTGCAGCAGGACGTAACCCATCAGCATGACCAGCAGGACGGCGGTGCCGACCACGAAGGACCGGGTGCGCAGCCGGGTGTTCAGCTCGCGTTTGGCGATGAGCCAGACCGCGCGCCAGGAGGAGACGGTGTTCATGCGGAAACTCCCTGTGCGGCTGGCCGTTCGGTGGCGGGCTTTTCAGCGACGGCGTCGCGGAACAGCTCGGTCAGCGAACGCCTGCGCTTGGTGAACTCGGTGACCGGGCCGGTGGCCAGTGCCGCGGCCAGCACGGCCTGGTCGTCGGCGTGCGGTTCGAGTTCGAGGATCGTCGTCGGGCCGTTCTGCCCGACCACCCGCACGCCGGGGACGGCCGCCGCCCAGCCGGGTGCCGCGTTCGGCGCGGTGACGGCGAGACCGTTGCCCGCGCCGGCGGTCAATTCACCGACGGTGCCGGAAGCGACCATCCGTCCACTTCGGATGATGCCGACCCGGTCGCACAGCCGCTCCACCAGATCCAGCTGGTGACTGGAGAACACCACCGGCACCCCGGTCGCGGCCTTCTCCCGCAGCACACCGCTCATCACGTCGACGGCCAGCGGGTCGAGGCCGGAGAACGGCTCGTCCAGCACCAGCACCCGCGGGTCGTGCACCAGCGCCGCGGCGAGCTGCACACGCTGCTGGTTGCCGAGGCTCAGTTTCTGGACCTCGTCCTTGCGGCGTTCGGCGATGCCGAGCCGGGAAATCCAGTTCTCCGCGCTGCGGTGGGCGTCGTTGGCCGACATCCCGTGCAGTTCGGCGAGGTACACCAGCTGCTCCAGCACCTTCATCTTCGGGTACAGCCCGCGTTCTTCCGGCATGTACCCGATATGCGTGCGGGTCTCGTGCGTGATCGGCGCGCCGCCGAGCCGCACCTCGCCGGAGTCGGCGGCCAGTACCCCGAGCACGATCCGCATCGTGGTGGTCTTGCCCGCCCCGTTGCTGCCGACGAACCCGTACAGTTCGCCGGGCTGTACCTCGAAACTCACCTCGTTCAACGCGGGCTTCGAGCCGTAACTCTTGGAGATCCGGTCGATCTCCAGTTTCCCCTCGGTCATTTCCACTTCCCCTCCTCCAGATACCGCACCAGCGCCGTGATTCCCCGATAGACGCCGGAGACCGTGCGGTTCCGTTGTGCCAATCCGTCCAGATCCACGTTGCTCATCACCGACGTGGCCCGGTAAACCAATACGGCCCTCGCCGCACCGGCGAACACACCCCCCGCCACCAATGCGACGGCGACCACTCCGATCGACACCTTGTAACTCCGCTTGTTCCCGGTCATCCCGGGTCCACCCCCTCGTAGTCTTCCGGGTCGTCGTCCGGCAGTGTCCAGCCGAGGATCGTCGCCGCCGACGTGGTCCCGGTGAGCAGCAACGCGGTCAGCATCAGGGCGATGCGGAAACCCGCGTCCTCCGTATTCGAGATGACGATCGCGTAGGCCATCCCGGCCATCATCAGGCCGACCAGGAGCTGGTAGCTGACATAGGTGACCCGGTGGCGCATCTCGCGTTCGCGTTCGTCGAGCCGGAGCGAGAAGCCGCCGCTCATCTTGCCGGTGAGGATGCGCAGCAGCCAGTGGGCGGTCCCGGCGATCAGGGCGCCGCCGAACCAGAGCCCGAAGAAGATCGGCCCCTGCCGCGTGACGAACAGCGAAGCGCCTACGAGCAGCATCAGGTTCCCGAGGACCACGAGCAAGGCCAGCTGACGGCGCCGCTTCCGCGTACGCCAGGTCGGCAGCTTCCGGGCACGTTTGCGTTCCACTTCTTCGAAGCGCTCCAGCTGACGTTCCCAGCGTGCGGCCAGCCAGCCCTGGTTCTCGCTCATGTTCCCCCCTCCCGGTAGACCTGAGTGGACAGTGGCGTGAACGGTTCGCGGCTGAACACGGCCTCGACCGGGAGGTCGAACAACGCGCAGATGCGGAACGCCAGGTCGAGGCTCGGGTAGTGGTCCCCCCGTTCGAGCGCGCCGATGGTCTGCGGGTTGACCTCGACCGCCGCCGCGAGCGCGGCCCTGCTCAGCCCGCGCTCCGCCCGGAGTACGGGGAGCCGGTTGTAGATCGGCAGCTCTTTGCCGCGTCTGACCGGGCTCATGGAACATACTGTTGCAAAAACCCAACGACTCGTCAAGTTTGGGACGCACTTCACCGTAAGTAGGTCACCAAAGGCGAAGGGTCAGGAGAGGCCGGCGAGGGACTTGCCGACCAGTTCCTGGACGCGGGAGCGGGCCGCCTCGGCATCAGGGGCGACCAAGCCGAGCCGGGTGCGGCGCTCCAAGACGTCCTCGACGTCAAGAGCGCCTTCGTGCCGCACGGCCCAGACGACCTCGGCGGCGCTGATCTCGGTCCCGTCGAACAGCGGCAGGCCCAGTTCCGGGTCGACTTCGCCGAGTGCCGCGATCCGGGGTGCCTCGGTGCCGTACTTCGCCACGAGCCGGGCTGGAGCGTCCACAGAGGACAGACGATTCCGAGGTGCCGCACCCAGCAAGGGAAGCCGTGAGGTCGTCGAAGGACCGGCAGGCAACCCGGACTGCTTCAACGCGGCGTCGACGGCGTCCTCGGCCATCTTCCGATACGTCGTCAGCTTGCCGCCGACAACGGTGAGCACGCCGTTCCCGCCGGTCACCACCGCGTGCTTGCGCGAGAGATCCGCGCTGCGCCCGCCGCCGCCCTCGACCAGCGGCCGGAGCCCGGCGTACGAACCGACGACGTCGGACCGGGTCAGCGGGCGGGTGAACGCGGTCGAGGCCACTTCGAGCAGGAAATCCACATCGGACTCCGGCACGGTCGGCACGCGGGGGATCGGGCCGTCCGTCGGTTCGTCGGTGACGCCGATGAACACGCGGCCGTCGGGTTGCGGCAGCAGGAAGACGAACCGGTTGTTCTCGCCGGGAACGGGTACGTTGACCGACGTCGCGCCGATCCGCGCGGCCCCGGCCGCGAGCACGAGGTGCGAACCACGTGACGGCCGCAGCCGAACGCATTCCGCCAGTTCGCCTGCCCAGACGCCGGTCGCGTTGATCACCTGAGCGGCCTGGATCCCCACTTCCTGCCCGGTCAGCCGGTCGCGGGCCAGCACCGAACCCGCGTCGAGCCGCAGCGCCTCGACCCTGGTCAGGATCTTCGCGCCACGCGACGCCGCCGTGCGTGCCAGGCTCACCACGAGCCGCGCGTCGTCGGTCAGCGCGCCGTCGTAGGCCAGCAGCGCGCCACGCAGGCCGTGCGGGGACAGGCCGGGAGCGAGCGCCAGCGCTTCCGCCGCCGGGATCGACCGCGGCCTCGGCAGCACGGACGCGGGAGTGCCGGCGGCGCGACGGAGACCGTCACCCGCCACCAGCCCGGTCATGATGAACGCCTGCTGACCACGGGAGGTCTTGCGGTACAAGGGGAACAGCTGCGGGATCGCCCTGGTGAGATGCGGCGCGGTCCGGGTCATCAGTATCCCGCGTTCGACGGCGCTCTCATGCGCCAGCGCCAAGTCGCCCTTGGCGAGGTAACGGAGCCCGCCGTGCACCAGCTTGCTCGACCAGCGCGACGTCCCGTATGCCAGGTCGTACGCCTCGATCAGAGCCACCGAGAGCCCGCGTGCGGCCGCGTCCAGCGCGATCCCCGCGCCGGTGACGCCGCCACCGATCACCGCCAGGTCGACCCGCTCACCACCGGCCAGCGCCGCGAGTTCCCGCTCACGGCGCAGGGCGTTGAGCGAGCCCGGCGTCACGGGCGCAACGCCGCGTCGAGCACCTGGGTGAACTCCGCCATCAGGTTTTCTTCGTTCACATCCGCGGTCGCGGGACGCAGGGAGAACGCGAAGGACTGGATCAGCAGCAACAGGGTCCGTGCCTGGGCAGGCAGGTCACCCTTGCGAATCGAGCCGTCCTCGTGCCCGGACTTCAGCAGATGCAGGATCACGCCCTCGGCGAATCGCTGGGTCTTGCCGAGGCGTTCGACGACGTAGGGCAGGACGAGTTCGGGATCCAGGTCCAGCAGGGTGCGGAACAGCGCGTCGCCGGAAAGCGCGGCGACGGCGTTCGCGGAGCTCCGCACGAGGCGCTCGCGGTAGTTGGCCGGTTCCGCGCCCGGTTCGGCGGCGCCCTGCAGCAGGCCGCCGAACTCACGGGTCATCAAGGACGCGAGCACACTGCGTACATCCGGGAACCGCCGGTAGACGGTCATCCGGCTGACCTTCGCGGTCCGCGCTATCTCCGCGAGCGTGGTCCGCCTCACGCCGACGGCGAGAACGCACTTCTTCGCCGCGTCGAGCAGAACGTCGTCGGACACGCGCGTGGAGGCCTGGCGGGATCGGGTGTCCGCCAGTGCCGAAGCGCCTGTTTCCGCAGGTGAGTGACGTTTTACGTCCATATGTAACACTGTAGTCGTGACGGAGCTTATTGACCACCGGTTAAGACGGTCCTGGACGGCTGAAGCCGGTGACGCGGCACACTTACCGGCGAAGGCGTTGCGGTGGCTCGTCCAGCGTATCGGCCCGCTGGCCCCGGTGGCGCCGTTCGCGCCGGATTCGGCCTTGTCCGTTCCCGGATCGGCGCTGGCGGAACAGCCGAAACGGGACATCGAGGACGTCGTCGGCACCGAGCACGTCCTGCTGTCACCGGGGTCGAGGCTCGCGCGGGCAAGCGGCTTGTCCTATCTGGACCTGGTGCGGCGCCGGGGGTTCGGTGATTTCCCGGTGCCGGACGCGGTCGTCCTGCCGGGAAACCCCGACGAGGTCCAGTCGGTACTGGAGATCTGCGCGCGGCACGACGTCGGCGTGGTGCCGTTCGGCGGCGGGACGTCGGTGGTCGGCGGGGTTTCGGCGTTGCGTGGGGACAAGACCGCGGTGATCGCCCTCGACCTCACCAGGCTCGACGAGCTGGTCTCCGTCGACCCGATGTCGCGGATCGCCGTCCTGCAAGCGGGGGTCACCGGCCCCGAGGCGGACCGGCTGCTCGCCACGCACGGGTTCACCCTCGGGCACGTGCCGCAGTCCTACGAGCGCGCCACCATCGGCGGATTCGCCGCGACCCGGTCGGCCGGGCAGGCGTCGTCGGGCTACGGCCGGTTCGAAGACATGGTTTCGGGTGTCCGGCTCGCGACCCCGCGCGGTGAGTGGAAACTCGGCGTCGCGCCCGCGTCGGCGGCCGGACCCGACCTGCGGCAGCTGGCCGTCGGCAGTGAAGGCACACTCGGCGTGATCACCGAGGTCGCCCTCCGCGTGCGCCCGGTGCCGGAAGTGCGCCGGTACGAGGGGTACGTGCTGGACGGCTGGGAGAACGGCACCGCCGCGATGCGTGAACTGGCCCAGCGGCACGTGCTCGCGGACGTCACGCGACTGTCTGATGTGGACGAAAGCGAGGTTTCGCTGGCACTCAACGACAGCTGGAAGACCAAGGCGTTGCGCCGGTACCTCAAGGCGCGGGGGATCGCCAAACCGTGCCTGCTCATCGTCGGCTGGGAAGGCGCGACGAAACGCGAGGTCGCGCGACGCCGTCAGGACACCGTCCGGGTGCTGGAGCCATTCGGCGCGGTCCGCATCGGAACGGCACTCGGCGAATCCTGGCGCCGTGGCCGGTTCTCCGGGCCACGGCAGCGCGATGCCTTGATGGACAACGGTGTCTGCGTCGAAACCCTGGAGACGGCGGCGTACTGGGCCGAGTTGAGCGATCTTCGGGACGCCGTGCGCGCCGCGCTCACCGCCACCCTCGGCCGGGCCATCATCATGTGTCATATCTCGCACGCCTATGAAACGGGTGCGTCGCTGTACTTCACCGTGCTCACCCCACGCGACGAAGCCGACCCGATCGGCCAGTGGCGGCGCGCGAAAGCGGCGGCTTCGGAGGCGATCACCGGGATCGGCACCATCTCGCACCACCACGCCGTCGGTGTCGACCACGCGCCTTATCTGGCGGCGGAAATCGGCGAGATCGGCGTCGAGGTGTTGCGGGCGGCCAAGAAAGTGGTCGATCCGGCCGGGATCCTCAATCCCGGGAAGCTTCTCTGAGCAGGCTCCCGGCGTCGACGAGCGTGCAGTCGAGGCCGTGCGTGCGCGCCGGGATCCCCTCCAAGGCCGCGGCCCGGCGTTGTTCGAGGTCGGCGACGCGGATGTGCTGCCCGTCGACCAGGATCGGCAGGCGGATGTCCGCGGCGCCGACGTAGGCGACCACGTCGTCGAGCACGGTCCCGTCGTCGAGGGTGATGGCGGGCGCTGTCAGCCGCACGAGGCGGTAGCGCCGGCCGTTGCCTTCGCATTCGTCGAGTACGGCGAGCTGGCCCGGCGTCGCGAACCAGATGGCGTGTTCCTCGATCACCCCCGGTGCGGAGGCGAGGGTGGCAGGCCGCTGCCCGTCACGGAACCGCAGGCCGGACGCCCATACCGCGGCGAGGTCGGTGCAGCGCGCGTGGCAGACGACGACCGGGCCCTCCAGCCCCATCTGCCGCCGCAGCCAGGTGATCTTGGACGGGCAGGCGTTCGACCCGTAGGCGAGGACGGCCTGCCGTTCGCGCCAGCCCTCCGGCGCGGTGTCGAGGCTGTGCCCGGCGCCGTCGAAGTGCACGAACGAATGGCCGGGCCGCGCGCCAGGGTACGGGTCGGCCGGGAAGTCGTCGTCGGTGAAGAGTTTCACCACGTCACCACGCTGCGCAGGACGTCCCCGCGGTGCATCCGCTCGAAGGCCTGCTCGACCCCGTCGAGCGCGATCCGCTCGGTGACGAACTTGTCGAGCGGCAGCCTGCCTTGGAGGTAGAGGTCGATCAGCAGCGGGAAATCGCGTGAGGGCAGGCAATCGCCGTACCACGACGACTTGAGCGAGCCGCCGCGCGAGAAGAAGTCGATCAGCGGCAGATCCAGCCGCATGTCCGGGGCCGGGACGCCGACGAGTACCACGGTGCCCGCCAGATCGCGGCCATAGAACGCTTGCCGCCACGTCTCGGGCCTGCCGACCGCGTCGATCACGACGTCGGCGCCGAAGGAATCGGTGAACTCCTGGATCGCCTCGACGACCTGTTCTTCGCTCAGCCCCTTGCTGTTCAGCGTGTGCGTGGCCCCGAAGTCCTTGGCCCAGGCCAGTTTCCGCTCGTCGGTGTCGACGGCGATGATGGTCCCCGCTCCGGCGAGGTTCGCCCCGGCGATGGCCGCGTCGCCGACCCCGCCGCAGCCGATGACGGCGACGGAATCGCCGCGGCTCACCGCACCGGTGTTCAGTGCCGCGCCGAGACCGGCCATCACCCCGCAGCCGAGCAGCCCGGCGACGGCGGGTTCGGCGGCGGGGTCGACCTTCGTGCACTGTCCACTGTGGACGAGCGTCTTTTCGAGAAAGGCACCGACACCGAGTGCCGGTGACAGGGCGGTGCCGTCGGCCAGTGTCATCGGCTGAGCGGCGTTGAACGTCGAGAAGCAGTACCAGGGCCTGCCCCGGCGGCAGGCCCGGCAGGTACCGCAGACCGCGCGCCAGTTCAGGATCACGTAGTCGCCCGGTTCGAGGTCCGTGACGCCTTCGCCGACGGCCTCCACGAACCCGGCGGCCTCGTGGCCGAGCAGGAACGGGAAGTCGTCGTTGATCCCGCCTTCCCGGTAGTGCAGGTCCGTATGGCAGACACCGCATGCCTTGACCGAGACGACGGCCTCGCCCGGACCTGGGTCAGGCACCGTCACGGACTCCAGCGAGACCGGTTCACCCTTGGCGCGCGAAACGACGCCCTGGACCTCGTACGGCATGCCTACCTCCGACTTCGTCCATCCATGCCCCCACCACCACCCTCAACGGACGCGTTGGCGCGCGCGGATGGGGGATCTATGCAGCTTGCCATGGAACCAGCCCGGATCGCGACATCCGCAAGAGTGGGGAATCTCCATCCATGCCCCCGCCACCACCCTCAACGGACGCGCTGACGCGCGCGGAATCGATTTCCATGCCCCGCCGCCACCCTCAACGGACGCGCTCGGACTTGATTCAGTGCGGCGTGATGATGTACGCCACCCCACCCGGCCCGCTGGACACCCCGCCGGTGGTGTTGTACCGCTTGGTACGCTGCCAGATTGTCTCGAACTGGTGTCGCTTGTAGACGTTTCGAACCCGGTCGTTACTGCTGGCAGCCGGATCGTTGGCGATCACGTCACCATCCTTCGTGAAGCCGACGACGACCATGATGTGGCCGGAGGTGCCATAGCCGGCGCCGTCGAGTTCCTCTGCCTTGAACGACTGCGACGTGATCACCGGAATGCCACGCGCGATGTAGTTTTCGAGTTCGTTCAAGGAGTGCAAACGGGTGATGTGCCCACGCAGTCCGAGTGAAGCGGCGTACGCGGTGTTGAACGGCCAGTTACCGGTTCCGTCGTAGGCGTAGTCGAACGTGTAGCGGGCAGCGTACGCGACGGTCGGATCGACGTAACCCTCCGGGATCCACGCCATGTCCTCGCGCTTGGGCCGTTTGCCCCAGTACTCGGCGACCATTTCGGTGGACGTCGGGCTGCACCAGTTCTCCCCGCCACCGCCGTATTGAGGGAACTGTCCTTTGTGGAGGTTCTGGGCGTATGCGGGCACCTTGAGTTCGATCCCGGTGGCGCGGCCCGGTTTCGTCGCCTTGACCTCGAAACGGTCCGGGACCAGCGACGTCATCGCGCTGACGGACGTCATCGACGGCGTGGCGCGGGAGCCCGCCTCGCGGTACAGGCTGACCCGCAGCTGGTACGACCGCAGCGCGACGCCCGCCTTCATGACCAGCGTGTCGACGTCGACGGCCGCGTTGGCGTCGCTCTGGCCGTCGACGCTGGTGCGCTTGATGTCGGCGTCACCACTGGCCCACCGGCCCATGACGTACCAGATGGTCTCGGCGCCCGCCGCCGTGCGACCCTTCGCCTCGATCTCGATCCAGGTCTTGGCCGGCGTCCGCGCGTTCCACGACGCGACCAGCTGCGAGGCGTCGAACCCCTGCGTGTGGCTCCGCGATGTCCATCGGCCGTACTCGTAGGTCTTCGTGGTGCCCAGCACGGGTTCGGTGTGCTCGATGGTGCCGATGGGGTGGCCGATGCGCAGTGCGCCGTGATCGAGGTCGAGCCCGTCCAGCCTGCCGTCACGGAAACCGTGGTGACCGGACCAGTCGTGGAAGTCGATCGACTCGTCGTCGCCTGGACGCACCGGGCTCGCCCCCGCCGCCTGTGCCGTCACTGCGGTCATCGTCGCGATCGTCAGCAGCGTGACCAGCCCTCGTATGCGCATCGGTTCCATCCCTAGGGTCCGCCCAGTCCAGGCAAGGGATTTTCGCCGGTCGCGCGAGGTATGTAAACAGTCGACTACAAGACGGCCTGAGTCTGTGTCACTTTCGCGACCAGCTTCCCGGCGTCGTCGTGGATTTCCGTTTCCACCACGATGATCTTGCGTCCGGCGTCCGGCGTGCAGCGGCTTCGCGGTGGCCGTCGCGTGCCCGGAGCGGACCGCCCGCAGGAAGTTCGTCTTCGACTCGATGGTCGTCGTGCCCTGTCCGCCCTCGGGCAGGTTGAGGAACGCGCAGACCGCACCGGCCGAGTCGGCGAGCGCCAGAGGTAACCGTGTTCCGCCTTCAAGCACGCGAGTTACGCCCCCAAGCACGCGAGTTGCGTCCCTAGGCACGCGAGTTGCGTCCCCAGGCACGCGAGTCCCGCCCCCAAGCACGCGAGTTACGTCCTCAAGCACGCGAGTTACGTCCCTAAGCACGCGAGTTACGTCCCCACGCCCGGTAGCGACGACGACTGGCGTGTGTGAAGCCGGGACTTGCGTGCTTGGAGGCGGAACTGGCGTGCGTGAAGGCGGGACTTGCGTGCGTGAAGGCGGAACTCGCGTGCGTGAAGCCGGGACTTGCGTGCGTGAAGGCGGAACTCGCGTGCTTGAAGGCGGAACTCGCGTGCGTGAAGCCGGGACTTGCGTGCGTGAAGGCGAGACTCGCGTGCGTGAAGGCGAGACTCGCGTGCTTGGAGGCGGAACTCGCGTGCGTGAAGGCGGATCAGGCGAGCGGGTGGGGCAGCAGGAGTTCCGTGTTCTGGTCTTGCGCCGTGCCGACGGCGGTGAGTGAGGCGTGGATGTCGTTGTACGAGAACTCCCGGTACAGCGACGCAAGCGCTTGCGTCGAGGTGTCCGAGTACGACGCCTCGTACGGCGCTTCGGCCTCGATCAGGGTCGTGAACAGCGACAAGGTGCCGTCGGCGTTGTCGGCGACCTCGATGATCCGCGCGTGCTGCGGGAAGTCGATATGCGACGCGGTGTTGATCTCCCAGAAGCCCTGTTTCGCCGTCTTGCCGGGATGCGGGGTGATCTTGTTGCGGTGCGTATGCCCGTTGACCCACGCGAGCACGTTCGGGAACCGGTTCAGCAGCGACACGAACGTCTTCCCGTCCAGCCGGGGCTCCAGCGGATGTCGCACATCCGGCAGCACGTTGCCCATCGTGCCGCTGGTGTGGTGGCTGAACAGGAGGAACAGCTCGTCCGTCACGTTCTGCGTGACCTTGCGCCCGAAGAAGTCGTAGTACGTCGAGCTGCCGCGTTTGAGTGTGTTCTCCACCCAGGTGAACTGCCCGAGCCCGATCGACCCGTCGGCGAGGCCTGCCATCGTCGTGGTGTCGAGGCTGATGCCGACGACGCCCGGCGCGACGCGGAAGGTGTAGTACACGTTCCGACCGTCGGCGTTGTCGCCGCTGAACCCGTGCCCGGCCGGGCCGGGGCCGGTGTTGGCCGCGTCGAGGTGGTGCTGGACGAATTCCGCGGTGCTGAACGGCCGCCGTCGCGCGTCCGGGGTGATTTCGCGGATCGTGCCCGAACCGCCGAACAGCTCCGTGATCGGCACGCCGGAGCCGGAGTCGATCGCCTTGGCGATCTTCCTCGACGTCGTCTCGTCCTTGCCGATCACCTTGAAACGGCCGGTGTACCAGGCGTCCATCCCCGGCAGATCCGGCAGTGTGCCGACGATGCTGTCGTCGTGGTTGCCGAAGGTGCAGAACCACGGCACGTCGAGACCGGGTGAGGTGAACGTGCCCGACGCCGCGCCGAGGAGGCCGGGCAGCTGCGGGAAACCCTTCTTCGTGTAGTCGTCGTCCAGCGTCTTGCCCGGGTTCCAGTAGTGCGACGACCCCGAGGTCTGGACGCCTTCGTGCGTGTCCGGGTCGCCCGACGCCGGGTTCACCGTGCCGCCGTTGAGCACCTTGAGGAACCATTCGAGCTCGATCAGCTCGTGGTTGTCGGTGTTGTCGCCGGTGGTCACCATGAAATCGATCGCCCGCCCGGTGAACGGGCCCGCCTTCAGGCTGTTCACCCGCGCCACGAGCGCCGTCGTCGCGACCGGGCCCAGCGTTTCCTGCGGCCGGTGCGCCGAACCGATGAACGGGTGCAGGTACTCGAACCGCGCGGGGCTCTCGGCGTCGGTGAAGTGCAGGTCGGTGAACTGCGCGAACGAGGCCAGGGCGCGGCGCCGGTCGTCGCGGCCGGACTTCGGCGCGGCGAGGTCGCCCCGGACGACGAGCGGCCAGCCCGGTCCGGCGGTCAGCCTGGTGTAGCCGGGACCGCTTTTCAGCGGCGCGGCGGCGGAGTCCAGCGTGGTGCCCGCGGTACGCACCGCCCGGCTGGTGGTGCGTGCCAAGGCCCGGTCGAGCGCGTTGGCGGTCGGAGTGCAGAGCAGCAGGCCGACGCCGGCGGCGCCTGCCGCGGTGAAGGTGCGCCTGGAGATCTCGGACATGGCGGTGCCCCTAGCCGTCGCGGGTGGGTGTCGCGGAAGGACGATGCCGGACGACGTTAGCCGTGGGGTGAACGCCAGAAAAGGGTAATGCGAAAATTTGTCACGTTCGGCCGAATGCGAAAGGACTGTCGGGGGTCACGGCTACTCTTGGCCCCTCAAAGAGAGGCGGTCGGCGTGGGTGCTTCGTATTGGTCGGATCGCGGCCGGTTCGACGGTGATCCGGAAAGAGCGCTGACGGCGCTCAAGGCGCGGGTCTTCGCCGAGAACGACTACCTCTGGCAGGACGACGAAACCGAACCGCCGGACACCCTCGAAGAGTTGCAGGAGACGGAGACCTTCCTGGAAGGCGGCACGCATTCCGTGCTCGACGTCCACCACTTCGTCGGGGCCACGGGCGAGGACGACTTCGGCACGATCCGGCCCTTGACCGATGCCGAACTCAGCGCCGCCTTCGGTACCGAGGAGCCGTCTGTCGCCGCCTTCGACGAACTCGCCAAGGAGAACAGGCTGCCGTATGAGTCGCTGCCGCGCTGGAGTGCGCGTTGCGCGTTGCTCTACGACGGCGACATCGCCGTGGAGCTGGCGATCTGGGGTATTTCCGGCGACTAGGGCGTGTGCTGGAGCCGGGCGGCCAGTCCATCGAGGATGACCTCGACACCCAGCTCGAATACGTCTTCACCGCTCTGCTTCGCGAAAGCCGGGCCCAGCCTGCTCGTATGCGGATAGCCCGCGAGCCGTTCGAGGAACCGTTCGTCCGGCTTGCGGGCGGGCAGCGATTCCACCGAGGAGAGCACGTGTGCGGTGAGCAGCCGCGAAATCCCCGCCGTGTCCTCCTCGGAGAAGCCGGCGCCGAGCAGTATTCGCACGGTCGTTTCGATATGCCCCAGCCGGTGCGGTCCGGTCGGCGGCCGTTCCCGCAGCAACGCGGCCGCGTCCCGGTGGCGTAACAGCAGCGCGCGGAATTGCCGGAGCCCGCTCGCGAGCTGTTCGCGCCAAGGCAGGTCCGGGTCGATCTCGAAGGCGTCGGCGCAGATCGCCTCGGCGACCAGGTCCAGCAGTTCGGCCTTGTCCTTCACATGCCAGTAGAGCGTCGGCGAACTGACGCCGAGTTTCGCCGCCAGCCGCCGGGTGCTCAGCTCCGCGAGGCCCGTCTCGTCGAGCAGGGCGACCGCCGCGCCGGTGATCTTGGCGAGGTCCAGCGAGCCTTTACGTGCCACCCGACGACTCTATCAGTGATAGATTTATCTCTATCACTGATAGAGAACGGGGGAAGTGATGCTTTGGACACCGAAGATCCGCCTGGTCACGGTGCTGTGCTCGGCCGTGTTCGTGCTCGGGACCGCGGTGCAGAACTACGTCGTCATCGATCTGGACCTGATCGAGCGGAGCATGCGGCTGAAGGGTGCGCCCACCGGTGACGCATCCGGCTATCTCGGCGCATTGCGGCTGGTGGGGAACGTCTTCATCGTCGGCAACGCGCTCGGCCTGCTCGTATGGTTCCGTTGGAAGTGGCTGTTCTGGCCGGTGCTCGCGGTCAACGTCTGCCAAGCACTCGGGATCTTCCTCGTGCCGTTCGAGGTGCACCGGGCCGCGATCGAGGCATACGGCTGGCCGGGTGTGCTTCCGTCGCTGGTCACCGACGGCGGCGCGGTGATCCTCTCGATCATCCTGATCGTCGCTTATGCACGCTCGTTCAGGCGAGCAGGCGACCCAGTTCGGCTTTGACGGCCTCGACCGCGGCTTTCGTCTCGGCGGCCGGGTCGGCGCCGTCGCGGGCGATCCGGCCCACCGCGTCGACGAGTGCGGTGTTCGCCGCCGGCGTCCACAGTGGACCGGCGGCGCGGCCGTTCTCCCGGATCAGTTTCGCGGCGTCGCCTGCCAGCGCGAGTTTGTCGAGCACACTCAGCCGCGCGGGCACGTGGAAGCCGAACTTCGTGGCGAACTCGTGCTGGAAATCGACGCGTTCCAGCCACAGCCATTTGACGAAGTCCTTGGCGGCGCCGGTGTTCAGGCTCTTGGCGTGCACCATCGAGCTCAAGCCGCTGACCGGGACCGATGGCGCGCCCGAGGTGTCGAGCCGGGGGAAGGCCAGTACGCCGAAGTCGTCCTTCATGGTGTCCTGGACCTTCGGCAGGTTCCACAGCCATGTCCACTGCATCGCGGCGAGCCCGTCGATGAACGGGACCGGGTCCGCCCAGTCCGTCGCGGCGCCCAGCAGCAGCGAACCGTTGAGGTCACGCAGTTTCGCGAACGCCGTCGCGGCACGCGGGTCGTCGAACCCGACGGATTTGCCGTCCTTGACGTAGTCGAGTCCCGCGGCCCACAGCAGCGGTCCGGCGAGCGCCGCCGCACCCGCGTCGTTACCCGCGAACAGCCCCTTGACGCCGTCCTTGGTGAGCTTCCGCGCGGCGTCGACGAGTTCGTCGAGCGTCTGCGGCGGCCGCACTCCGGCCTCTTGCAGGAAACTCTTGCGGTAGAAGAGAACCTGCGTGTCGAGTGCCTGCGGGATCCCGTAGAGCTTGCCCTCGACGGTCTGCGCCGCGAGTACCGATGGGGTGAAGTCCCCGCGCACGGGCCCGATCACGTCGTCGAGCGGGACGAGGAGGTTCTGCCGGACGCGGTCGAGGGTGACCTGGCCTTCGAAGACGTCCGGAACCGGGCCCGCCTGGAGCGCGGCGCCGAGTTTCGTTTCGTAATCGCCGGGATTCCACCGCACCGCGACCTTGGACTTCTGGTACGCGGCCGCGTACCGCGTGACGGCTTCCTGGACACCCGCTTCGGGATACGGGTGGTACCACTGCGTGAGGTCCACCGGCTTCGGCTTCGGCCTGGTGACCCCGGCGGAATAGGCCGTCGAGGGCGGCGGGCTTCCTGATTGGACGGTGTTGGACCCGCAGGCGGAGAGCGCGGCCGTCCCCGCCATCGCGAGGAACGCGCGCCTGCTTGTCTTACGCACCAACGAGAACCCTTCGCCGAACGCCGTGAAGGCCATCTTCAGGGACAGCGTCCCTCAAGATGGCCTTCACGGAAGGTCAGGCGCGCGGGAGATTAACCCGTTAGAGCTGACTGATGTCGAGCTTTCCCTCGGAGTGGAACGCCCGCAGCCGCTTCTTGTCGAATTTGCCGACACTGGTCTTGGGGACTTCGTCCACAAAGGTCCAGTTCTCCGGAAGCTGCCACTTCGCGACCTTGTCGGACAAGAACTCGCGCAGCTCCTCGGCTGTGACGCTCTCGCCTTCCTTGACCACGACGGCGACCAGCGGGCGCTCGTCCCACTTCTCGTCCGGGATGCCGACCACGGCCGCCTCGGCCACCGCTGGATGCGCCATCACCTGATTCTCCAGCTCCACCGAGGAGATCCACTCGCCGCCGGATTTGATGACGTCCTTCGCGCGGTCGGTCAGCGTGAGGTAACCGTCCGGGCTGATCTTGCCGACGTCGCCGGTACGCAGCCAGCCGTCGTGGAACTTCTCCGGGTCGGGTTCGTCACCGGTCGTGCCGCTGTAGTACGACGCCGCGATCCACGGGCCCCGCACTTCCAGCTCACCGACGCTTTCGTTGTCCCACGGCAGTTCCTCGCCGTTGTCGCCGATCAGCCGGGCACTGACGGACGCGGGGAACCGGCCTTGGGTGTAGCGGTACTCCCATGCCTTCTCGCCGGTCGCGGCGGCGGGCGGACGTGCGACGCTGCCCAGCGGCGACGTCTCGGTCATGCCCCAGGCGTGCAGGATCGGCACGTTGTAGCGGTCTTCGAAAGCGTGCATCAGCGACGGCGGCGCGGCCGAGCCGCCGACCACGACCTCGCGCAGATGCGAGATGTCCTGCGGGTTGGCGTCGAGGTGCGAGAGCAGGCCCTGCCAGATCGTCGGGACGGCGCCGGCGAAGGTCGGCTTCTCGACGGCGAGCATCTGTGCGATCGGGGCGGGCTGGAGGAACCGGTCCGGCATCAGCAGCGAGGCGCCGACCATCAATGCCGCGTACGGCATGCCCCACGCCATCGCGTGGAACATCGGGACGATCGCGAGGGCCTTGTCGTGCTGGGCCAGCCGCATGCTGTCGGTCATGGTGACCTGCATCGAGTGCAGCCAGATCGACCGGTGGGAGTACGCGACGCCCTTCGGGTCACCCGTGGTGCCCGAGGTGTAACACATCGCGGCCGCCGAGCGCTCGTCCACGTCGGGCCAGTCGAAGGTGTCGGGCTGGCCGGCGAGCAGTTCGGCGTAGGAGTGCACCTGGACGCCGTCGGGCGCCGGGAGGGTCGAGGCGTCGCCGTTGGCCACGATGACGTGACGCACGGTCTTCAGTTCGGGGAGCTGCTTCGCCAGCAGCGGGACCAGCGTGCCGTCGACGATGACGACGTGGTCCTCGGCGTGGTTGGCGACGAAGACCAGTTGCTCGGGGAAGAGCCGGATGTTCAACGTGTGCAGCACCGCGCCCATGGCGGGAATGGCCAGGTAGGCGGCCATATGCTCGGCGTTGTTCCACATGAAGGTGCCGACCCGCTGGTCACCGGTGACGCCGAGGCTCCGGAGGGCGTTGGCCAGCCGGGCGGCGTGCTTGCCGAGCTCACCGTAGGTCTCGCGCCGGGCTTCTGAACCGGTCCAGGTGATCACCTCGCTCTCGGAGTGCACCGTCGTGCCGTGGCGGAGCAGCCTGGCCAACGACAGCTGTCCGTCCTGCATCGTGCTCAACATCGCGTACTCCCGTGGTGCTCGTTCTCCAGTGAACCGAGGTGAGGCCGACTCTAATGCGGGTCGGGTGAAACGGTCATGGTCGGCGAAGGCAACCGTTCGGTCACAGTGTCGCGCTAACGGGTGGCCGCCGGTTCGGGTCAAGATCATCAATAATTCGTACTTTTCCTGCCATCAAACGGAAAATGGCTAACACTGTGAAGCGGCGGTATCGCTCATAAGGGTGATGAACGCCATCGAATCGGTGCCCGAATGGCGTGTTTCCGCAGGCTGGGGCGGGTTGCCCAGGCCGTGGTCGAGGGGTAATAAGTGCGTGTCGGTTTCACGGTCGCGGAACGGGTGGCGTTTACTGGGACCGTGGTACAGAGACGGCTGGCCAGCGCTTGCTCTTGCAAGCAAGGTAAAGGCCGTCGGCCGCGAAAGCGGAGACCTGAGATGAAAGGACTACTACGTTGGCTCTGCCCACGTTGACTCCGGAGCAGCGCGCCGATGCCCTCGCCAAGGCGGCTGAGGCTCGCAAAGCGCGCTCCGAGCTGCTTGCGTCGATCAAGTCCGGCAAGGAGAGCATCGACAAGGTGCTCAAGCAGGCCAAGGAGAACAAGACCATCGGCAAGACGAAGGTCACGCAGCTGCTGAAGGCCGTACCCGGTCTGGGCGCGGTCAAGGTCGCCGCCCTGCTGGAGCAGGCCGGGATCGACCCGGACCGGCGTGCCGCCGGCCTTGGTGAGCGGCAGCGCGAGGCCCTCCTCGAGGCGCTGAAGTAACGCTTCCGCCCCGGTCACAGGCTGTCCAGGGGAAAGTGTTGGCTGAGAGGCTGTTGCCCGGGCAACACTTTCCCCTGGTCTCAGCCGAAGGCTGGGACGCTGGTGAGGTGACGACCAGTACCGCACCGGCGACCCCGGCAGACCTGGCCGCCCGCTACGAGCGGGGCGACTTCCTCCTGGCCACGGCGCGGCACGCGCTCCTCGCGAGCGGTGTCGCGGCCACCGCGACCGACACCGATCCGGCGCGGCTGTCCCAGGCATTGCCTGGACTATTCGCCGACTCGGGTGCTCCGATCGCGGTCGGAGTGCTGCCCTTCGACACTCTTTCGACGCAGAGTCACCTGGTGCTGCCGCGCTCGGTGCGTCGCGCGTCGGCCGAACACGCGGCCGTCCCGAGGCGGTCCGCACTCCCGCAGCCGGTCAAGGTCACCCCGGTGCCCGAACCGGAGGCACATCTGGCCGCCGTCCGCGCGGCCGTCGCGGCGTTGAGCGACCGCGACCTGCGCAAGGTCGTCCTGGCCCGTGCGCTCGATCTCGACTTCTCCGAGGCCGTTCCGGTCGACGGCGTCGTCCGGAACCTGGCGAACGGGAACCCCCGGCACACCACCTACGCCGTGCAGCTGCCCGGCGGGCGCACGCTGGTCGGCGCCACCCCCGAACTCCTGCTGTCCCGCGCCGGCGGTTCGGTCCTGTCCCGGCCGCATGCCGGGTCGATGCCCCGGTCGGCGGATCCGGCAATCGACAAGGCCAATGGTGAGGCGCTTCTGGCGTCCGAAAAAGACCACCTCGAACATTCCGTCGTGATCGAATCCGTCGTCGAGATCCTGCGGCCGTTCTGCCGGGCGCTCGACGTCCGCGGCCCCGAACTGGTCTCGACGCCGGCGATCTGGCACCTTTCGACGACCGTCACCGGTGAGCTGATCGACCAGGACGTCACCGCACTCGACCTCGCCGCCGCACTGCATCCGACCCCCGCCGTCTGCGGTACGCCGACCGGCGCCGCGCGCACGCTGGTGCGGGAACTCGAACCGTTCGACCGCGCGTACTACGCGGGTGCCGTCGGCTGGGTCGACGCGGCCGGAGACGGCGAGTGGGCCGTCGGGATCCGGTGCGCGGAGATCGCCGACACCTCCATGCGGCTGTACGCCGGTGGTGGCATCGTGCCCGCGTCGGACCCCCAGACCGAACTCGACGAGACGTCGGCGAAGTTCCGCACCCTGCTCGCCGCCATGGGCCTGGAAATCTGACCCGCCCGCGTTTAGTCCTCTAGTTGCGGTAGTTGTACGTGCAAGTACCGCAACCAGAGGACTAAACGCGAGGGGCTTAGAGGGTCGCGAAGTCTTCGGAGACCGAGATTTCGTCGGAAGTGAGCAACGCGACGGCGGCCCGGTAGCCCTCGGACGCCTTCAGGTCCACGAGCCGCGTCCGCGCCGGGTCGAGGGCCGGGTCACCCGACGAGACCAGCCGCGCGGCCTCGTCGTACCCGGAGAACGTGATGCTCTGCAGTGGGATCTTCAGTCCCTTCCCGGTGGCCTTCATGACGGCTTCCTTGCGCGTCCAGTACGTGAAGAACGCCGTCGTCCGCTGCTCGGCGAGCAGTCCGGACACCGCCGCCTGCTCCGCCGGGCTCAGCGCGTACTCGATGAGCGAGTCGTCGGCTCGTCTGGTGGCCGTCTCGACGTCGAGGCCGACCGGGGTGCCCGCGGTGGCCGCGACGCCGATGAGGTCGCCGGAATGCGAGATCGACAGCATCAGCGCCGCACCGGGCACCCGGGGGCGGCCGTGTGGTTTGCCGCAGTCGTCGCAGGTCGCGTCGAAGGTGACGGCCTCGACGGCGAGGCCGAGCCGCTCGGCGGCGACCGTCTTCGCCAGGACGCGGCCGGTCAGGAACCGGCGTTTGTCGATGTCCTGGCGGTAACCGTCGTACCGGCCTTGTTCGAGGTCGTCGAGCAGCGCCAGGAACCGGGGCTCAGCGGACAGGGGCGGGGACCAGCGGACCGCACATTCGATCACGTCTCCTTTTTACCTGATCCGTACTGGTTCACTCGGGTGTTCTTTGAGTGGCGTCTTTACCCGATTCCGCACCGGCATCACCCGGATGTTCGTCAAGCAAGGTCGTTTCGTCGAACGGCGACTGCCCGTTCAGGGTCCGGTCCAGCTGTTCGCGGTCGATCTCGTTGGTCCAGGTGCCGATCAGGACGGTCGCGACGGCGTTACCCGCGAAGTTCGTCAGCGCGCGGGCCTCGGACATGAACCGGTCGATGCCGACGATGAAGCCGACGCCGTCCACCAGTTCCGGCCGGTGCGAGGACAACCCGCCCGCCAGCGTCGCGAGCCCCGCGCCGGTGACGCCCGCCGCCCCCTTCGAGGCGATGATCATGAACACCAGCAGGGAGATCTGCTCGCCGATGGCCAGTGGTTTGTCGAGGGCGTCGGCGATGAAGATGGACGCCATCGTCAGGTAGATCGCCGTGCCGTCGAGGTTGAACGAGTACCCGGTCGGCACGGTGATGCCGACTACCGATTTCGACACCCCGGCGTGCTCCATCTTCGCGATCAGCCTTGGCAGCGCCGACTCCGACGACGACGTCGACAGGATCAGCAGGAACTCCCGGCCGAGGTACTTCAGCAGTTTGAAGATGTTGACCTTGGCGAGCAGGCCGATGATCAGCCCGAGCACCACGAAGACGAACAGTCCGCAGGTGAGGTAGAAGCCGAGCATGATCACCGCGAGGCTCTGCAGTGCCTTCCAGCCGGTCTCGCCGACCACGGCGGCGATGGCGCCGAACGCGCCGATCGGGGCCGCCCACATGATCATCGCCAGTATCCGGAACACGAGCCGCTGGAGGTGTTCGATGCCGCGCCGGATCGGCTCGCCCTTGGTGCCCAGTTTCTGCAACGCGAACCCGGCGAGCAGCGCGACCAGCAGTGTCTGCAGCACTTCGCCCTCGGTGAACGCCGAGACCAGCGTCTTCGGGATGATCCCGAGCAGGAACTCGACGGTGCTCTCGCTCTTGGCGATCTGGTTCTGGCCCTTTTCGGCGATCTCCGGGGTCAGGTGCAGCCCGGCGCCGGGCTGCAGGAGGTTGCCGACGACCAGGCCGATGACCAGCGCGACCGTCGACATCACCAGGAAGTAGCCGATCGCGAGCCCGCCGACGCGGCCGACCTTCGCCGCCTTCGCCACGGAGCCGACGCCGAGCACGATCGTGCAGAAGATGATCGGCGAGATCATCATCTTGATCAGGTTCACGAAACCGGTGCCGAGCGGCCTCAGTTCCTTGCCGAGGGCGGGGAACAGGATGCCGACGGCGATGCCGAGCACCACCGCCACGATGACGGCGATATAGAGGTAATGGGTCCGGTCCCGCTTCGTCGCGGGTTCCTGGGAGGTCATGGGTGCCCTTCGACGAAGTGGGAACAGGTTGCGAAAACTTATGACAGTTCCTCGGCGTAGGACAACCGAAGCGGTACGCTGAGGTAAGCGAGCGCTTAGTGGTTGGTTTTGGAGGGCCGTCGAGACCCCGAAGGACCTCCGAAACCGACCACTTAGTCAATGCCGAACAGGAGCGGGCTGATCATGGATTTCTCTCTGAGCGTCGAGGAACGCGAGGTGCGCGACTGGGTCCGCACGTTCGTCCAGCGCGACCTGATGCCGCGCGAGCAGGAGGTGCTGCGCCGCGAACGTGCCGGTCAGCCGGGCCTCACCGGCGAAGAACTACGCGAACTCCAGCTCAAGGCCAAGGAGTCCGGCTTCTGGGGTGTCCAGACGCCGGAGGAGTACGGCGGCATGGGCTTGTCCGCGGTGATGACCGCGTTGCTGGAGGCCGAACTCGGCCGTACGTTCGTGCCGTTCCGCTTCGGCGGCGCGGCGGACAACATCCTTTACTACGCCAACGACGAGCAGAAGGAGCGCTACCTGCTCCCGACGATCTCGGGTGAGCGCAAGTCCTGCTTCGCGATCACCGAACCCGGCGCGGGCTCGGACGCCAAGGCCATCCGGACGTCGGCCCGCAAGGACGGCACCGACTGGGTCATCAACGGCGAGAAGACCTTCATCACCGGCGGTAACGAGGCCGACTTCGTCATGGTCTTCGCGATCACCGATCCGGAGAAGGGGGCGAACGGCGGCGTCACCTGCTTCCTCGTCGACCGCGACGCGGGCTGGAAGTCCGAGTACATCGACACCATGGGCGAATGGGGCCCGGCGGCGCTGGTCTTCGAGGACGTCCGCGTGCCGGAGACGCAGATTCTCGGCGAACTCGGCCACGGTTTCGACCTGGCCATGCAGTGGATCGGCGCGGGCCGCTATCTGCTGCCCGCCCGCGCGATCGGTTCGTGCGAGCGGCTGATCTCGATGGCCATCGAGCACGCCAACACGCGGGAGACGTTCGGGCAGAAGATCGCCGAGCGCCAGGCCATCCAGTGGATGATCGCGGATTCCGGCACCGAATTGGAGGCGCTGCGCTGGCTGGTGCTGCACGCGGCCTGGCAGGTCGACCAGAAGGTGGATTCGCGGCACGCGCAGTCGATGGCGAAGCTGTACGGCGGCGTGAAGGCGAACGAGATCGTCGACCGCGTCCTGCAGATCCACGGCGGAATGGGCTACACGCGGGAACTGCCGGTCGAGCGGTGGTACCGGGAACTGCGGCTGCTGCGGATCTACGAGGGCACCGACGAGATCCAGCGCCGGACCATCGCGCGCAACCTGCTGAAGGGGCACGTCAAGGTCGGCGGCACCCTGGGCTGAGTGCCTGCCCGAGTGCGATGAAGGGGACTTTCCTGGCAAAATTCGCCAGGAAAGTCCCCGTCAGACACGGCCTAGTCTTCCTTCTGGTTCCGCATCGCGATCGGGACCCCGGCCAGGTCCTCCTCGTTGCAGAGAAGCTTCACGTCGTAGTACGGCGAACCCTGGCGGTCGTCGTAATCGAGATGGACGGCCAGCACATCGACCGGCTCCCCAAGCCACTCCTGAGCCTGACGCAGCCACTTGGCACACCGTTCGAGTGCCGAGGGCAGGTCGTCGTCGCGAAATCCCACCGGGCGATACGGCACATCCTGTACCTGATCACGGGGGTTCGAAGGCACCGGCAACGCCGGCGAGAGACCCGAGTCGTCCAGTTCGAGTTGGATCGTTTGCTCAGTCACCCTTCGAGCGTCCCCCAGAGAAGCCGTCTGAGCAAGGCGTACCGACCTAAAGTCGCCGCTAAACGGGCACTCGCCACACTCCCGAGACCACTTCACGGCAGTTTTGCAACGCGGTGACGTCGAGGTGACTTGAGCAGCCTAGCGCCCGCAGGGCCAGTTCCGCGTAGTGCGAGGCCAGCTGGTCAAGGGTGAGCGGTCCCCGCGGTGAATACCATCGGGCGACCCCGCTGCACATCTCCACCAGTGCGAGCCGGGTCACGGACGGCTGGTCGGTGCGGAAGACGCCGGCCGTGACACCATCTTCGATGGCGTCCGCCCAAAGTCGTTCGTAGGCATCGCGCAGCCCGACCACCCCGGCCCTGGCTTCGGGCGTGAGCGCGTGGACCTCGTTGTCCACCACGCGGGTGTTATCCGGCTGGATGGCGTGGGCCAGTACATGCAGTGCCACCAGTGATCCGAGCCTGGACACCGGATCCGTGAGCCCGCTGGTCGCCTGCTCTGCCGCGTCGAGCAGCCGCCGCAGCGACTCGTCCATGATGGCCACCAGCAGATCTTCCTTGGTGCCCATGTAGTGGTACAGGCTGGCGGACGACAGTTCCGCCTCCTGGGCGAGGTCCCGGATGCCGGTACCGTGGAAACCCTTGGCGGCGAACAGTTTCACCGCGGCCTGGCGGACTCGTTCGCGGGTGCTCACAGCCATTCTCCGGTCGTCCTGTCCCACGATCCGGCACGGAGGTCTTCCGCCTTCTTCAATTCACCCTTGGCGACCCGTTCCGAGGACGTCATCGGAAGCTCGCTCGCGAAGGTCCAGAACCGGGGAACCTTGAAATAGGCCAGTTTCGCCGAGCAGAACTCCGCCAGTTCGGCCGGTTCACACTGGTGTCCCTCGTTTTCGTCGAGGACGACGTACGCCTTGACCTCTTCGCCGCGCAGGTCGTCCGGTACCGCGATGACCGCGGCGAGGCCGACCGCCGGATGGAGTTGCAGTGCCCGTTCGACCTCGTCGGCGGAGACGTTCTCGCCGCTGCGCCGGATCATGTCCTTGGTGCGGCCCACGTAGTACACGCGGCCTTCGCCGTCCATTGTGGCCAGGTCGCCGGTGTGGAACCAGCCGCCTTCGAACGCGCGTGCGGTCGCTTCGGCGTCGTTGTGGTAGCCGTGCATGAGCCCGACCCCGCGGATCAGCAGCTCGCCGGTTTTCCCACGCGGCAGCGGTTTCCCCGTGTCGTCCGCGACCATCACCTCGCGGGTGGGTGCGGGCCTGCCGAGGCAGCCGGTGCCGACCGTCTCCTCGTGATCCGCCGGGTACATCCGGATGTCGCCACCGGTTTCGGTCATCCCGAAGGCTTCGTACCAGGGGGTTCCCCAGCGGGTTTCGAGGGCCGCGTGCAGGTCGCGCGGGATGGCCGACGCGCAGATCGCCCGGACCTGATGTGCCTTGTCCAGTTCGCTTTCCGGCTGCCGCAGCAGGAGCGTGGGCATCAGGCCGAGGCAGTAGAACCAGGTGACGCCGTGCTCGCGGACCTTCTCCCAGAACGTCGACGGGTGGAACCGGTCGAGTACCACCAGTGTCGCGCCGCCCGCCAGCCCGAGTGCGACGTTCCACTGTGGATCGATGTAGTGGAACGGTTGCGCGGTCAGGATGACGTCGTCCTCGCCGACCGCCGGGAAGTCGGTGGCCAGGCTGATCGCGAGGGTCGTCCAGTACCGGTTCGGCAGCACGCAGCCCTTGGGCGCGCCGGTGGTTCCCGATGTGTACTGGATGTTGACCGGGCGCTCACCCTCGCTTTCAAAGGCCGGATCGCCGCCGGGATCGGTGAGTTCGCCGGGCGTGAGCACGCGCCTCAGCGACGTCTCCGGCGTGAGCTTGTTCAGCAGCTCCAGGAAGTCCTCGGCCACGACGGCGAACCTGGCACCGGAATGCCGGAGGACGTGGGCGCCGTCGAACTCGCGGTACCCGGTGTTGACCGGGACGAGCACCGCGCCGATCTTGGCCAGCGCCAGCCACAGCAACGGGAATTCGGGCTGGTTACGCAGCATCACCGCGACCCGGTCGCCCGGTTCCACGCCGAGTTCCCGGAGCGCGTTGGCGAACCCGGTGCTGCGCCTGTCGACGTCGGCGAAGGTCAGCCGTTCGCCGGTGACGTCGAAGATCCAGGCCGTCTTGTCCGGCCACAGCGTGGCGGCGCGGGTGGTCAAGCCGACGAGGGTGTCGATCCCGGCGAGTGAAGTCATGTACGGCTCCGGAAGGCTTCCGCTGAAGCGAGGACGGCGGCGGAGTGTTCGGTGATCAGCGCGTGGCTGACCTCGAGTTCGAGTGCGGCGTCGAGTGAACTGTCGATGCCGGAGTCGAGGGCGCGTTTGGCCATCGTGGCCGCGGCGGCCGGATGCGCGGCGATCCGGGTCGCCCAGCCGAGCGCGGTGTCCATCAGGTCGTCGGCCGGGACGACGGCGTTGACGAGCCCGAGTTCGCGCGCCTTCTCGCCGCTCACGCGCTCGCCCAGCAGCAGCAGTTCCTTGGCCTTCAGCGGGCCGACCAGCAGCGGCAGCAGCCGCGACGCCGCACCCGTGACGCTCAGGCCCAGCGAGACCTCGGGGAAGGCGAACACCGCGTTGTCCGCCGCGAGGATCAGGTCGCAGCCCATCGCGAACTCGGCACCCGCGCCGATCGCGTAGCCGTGGACAGCGGCGATGACGGGCTGGCGCAGCCCGCGAAGGCGGCGCGTCACGTCCTGCAACCGGTCGAGTCGCGGGCGTGAATCACCCTCCGGGGTGGGCTCCTTGAGGTCATGACCGGCGCAGAAAGCACGTCCCCGGCCGGCGAGGACAATCACCCGCGCGTCGGAGTGCGCGGCCGCGTCGAGGGCTTCCAGCAGGTCGTCGACCAGTTCGGTGACCACCGCGTTCAGGCGTTCGGGGCGGTTCAGCCAGATCACGGCGATGCCGTCGTCGAGTGCGTAGTCCACGGTGCTCATGAAGCCGAGCCTAGACGACCGATCGATCGATCGATAGGGTCGGATTCATGCGGGTCGACACGGTTTACGAGAACGCCCGGTTCCTCACCGGAGTCGCGGAATCCGAAGCAATCGCGGTGCTTAACGGAAGAATCGTCGCTATTGGCGCGGACGCTGCCGCGCTTTCCGCAGTACGCCGCGTCGATCTGGGTGGCACCGTCGTGGTGCCGGGTTTCCACGACGCGCACAACCACATGGCCTGGTTCGGGATGGCGCTCGACGACGTCCCGCTGTCGGATTGCCGCAGCGTGGACGAGGTGTACGACGCCGTCGCGCGGCGCGCCGCCGGGCTCCCGCCGGGTAGCTGGATCATCGGCAGCGGCTACGACCAGAACAAACTCGAAGGCGGGCATCCGACGAGGTACGGCCTCGACCGTGCCGCACCCGGTTTCCTCGTTCGGCTGAAGCACACGTCCGGGCATATGACGGTGGTCAACTCCGCGGTCTTGGAGCGGCTGGACCTGGCGAACGTGCCGGTGGGCGGCGACGTCGTCTGCGACGACGACGGCTCGCCGACCGGGCTGCTGCGGGAACAAGCGCAGCTGCTGCTGCGGCCGCTGACGTACCCGACGCCGGTGGAAGCCGTCGCGCGTGGGCTGGACAGGGCGAGCGAGCGGTATCTCTCCGAAGGGATCACGAGCGTCCAGGAAGCCGGTATCGGCGGGGGGCTGGTGGGGGAGACCCCCGCCGAACTCGCCGCCTACCAGCTGGCGCGCGACCGCGGCGTGCTGCGGGTGCGGAGCACGGTGATGGTCGCGGCGAGTGTGCTGCACGAGCTGGATGCGGGGGCGCGTTCCGAGGCACGCCTTCCCGCCGAGGAGCCATCAGCGCTGTACGGGCTTGACCTGGGAATGCGTACTGGCTTCGGTGACGAATGGCTGCGGATCGGCGCGATGAAGTTGTTCGCCGACGGTTCCCTGATCGGCCGGACCTGCGCGATGCACGAACCGTTCGCCGGGGAGCCGGACAACGTCGGCTACTTCCAGGTGCCCGAAGACGAGATCGCGCGGACGATCGCCGCCGCGCACCGGGCAGGCTGGCAGATCGCGACGCACGCCATCGGCGACCGCGCGATCACCCTGGTCCTCGACGCCTACGAAGCCGCGCTGAAAGCCGACCCCCGGCCGGATCACCGGCACCGCATCGAACACTGCGCGGTGCTGCGGCCAGAGGAGCTGAAACGGCTGGCCTCGCTGGGGCTGATCGCGTCGCCGCAGGGCCGGTTCGTCAACGAGATCGGCGACGGTATGCGTGCCGCGCTCGGCCCGGAACGCGAGCCGTGGTGCTACCGGCTCAAAACCGTCCTCGACGCCGGTTGTGTCCTGCCCGCCAGCTCGGACCGCCCGGTCGTCGACGGCGCGCCGCTGCTCGGACTCGCCGACATGGTCCGGCGGAAGACCGCGTCCGGCGTGGTGCTGGGCCCCGAGGAACGGCTCACCCCGGCGGAAGCCTTGCGTGCCTACACCTATGGCTCCGCGTATGCCGCTTTCGCCGAAAAGGACCTCGGCACGCTGCTGCCCGGCAAACTCGCCGACTTCGCCGTCCTCTCGGCGGACCCGACCGACGAGTCCACTTTGGATTCGATCCACGTCGTCGCCACCGCCGTCGGCGGCGACATCGTCTACGAACGGAGCTGAGACCCATGCCGGTACGGGACGCTGTCGCGGACGACATCGAGGAGATCTGCGCGCTCATCGAGGAGCACGCGGTCTACGAGGACAAACACGACCTGAAGCTGGACCGCCAGGAGATGGCCGGGTTCCTCTTCGGGCCCGCTCCGAAGGCATGGGTGCTGCTCGCCACCCCGCCGGACGAGCCGGGCGAGGTCGCCGGCTTCGCCTTCTGCAGCTGGAACTTCTCCACCTGGGAGGCCAGGCCCGGGATCTGGCTCGACGACCTCTTCGTACGCCCGGAGCACCGGCGTTTCGGTCTCGGCCGGGAGCTGCTCGACGAGCTCGCCGCCCGCACCCCCGGCCGGGTCGAATGGGACATGCAGGAGGGCAACGAGAAGGGCGAGGCGTTCTACGCCCAGCTCGGCGCGGAGCAGGTCCCCGGCTGGATCCGGTACCGCTGGCGACCCCACGCTGGGTGAGCCGTCCGTGAATGGCAAGCCGTAAACTCACCGGCATGGGTGAAGGGGCAAACCGCAGGTCGTCGTCCGTTGAGGACTACGTCCGGGTGATCTACGGGCTGGTGGAACGCGGTGAGGCCGTCACCAACACGTCGCTGGCCGGTCGGCTGGAAGTCAGCCCGTCGTCGGCGTCCGGCATGGTCACGAAGCTGTCCCAGCTCGGGCTGGTCGCGCACGTGCCGTACCGCGGGATCGAACTGACCGCCGAGGGCAGGCAACTCGCCCGCTCGGTGCTCCGCCGTCACCGGCTCATCGAGACCTACCTGGTGTCCGAGCTCGGCTACACCTGGGACGAGGTGCACGCCGAAGCCGACGCGCTGGAGCACGCCGTGTCGGACAGGCTCGTCGAGCGGATCGCGGCGAAACTCGGCAACCCGGTGCGCGACCCACACGGCGACCCCATCCCCGCCGCCGACGGCAGCGTCGAGGAGCTGCCGATGCGCATCCTCGACGATCTGCCGCCCGGCGCGGTCGGTGAGATCGTCCGGGTCTGGGACACCGACCCGGAGCTGCTGAGGTATCTCACCGAGCACGCCATCAACCTCGGCGAGCGGATCGAGGTCGTCGAGCGCCAGCCGTTCGGCGGTCCGATGGTGGTCAAGGTCGGCTCGCCGCCGGACGCGGCGACGCATGCCATCGGCAAGGAGATCGCGCAGGCGTTGTCCGTCGCGGTGCGCTAAAGTCCACTGTGGACACATTTCGGCCGGGACCGGCGGTGGGAATTTTCCCTACGTCCCTGCATAATTCGGCTCTTCGGCACATCACCCACATGCCGCGTGGATAGGTGATCTAAGGCCCTTCCGATCATGTGTGCTCCCGCCTAGGCTGCGCTTTTCCGGGTGGCTAGCGAGTTTGCGAAGGCGATGACAATGACCGGTCAGCGGACACACACCATCGACCGGGGGGTGGCGGAAGGACGTGAACTCAGGCGGCTGTTGGAAAGCGGGCCGTTCGCGGATGCTCTCAGAGCCGCGATCAGGGCGCGGGGACTCGGTCTCGACCGGATCCGGTACCGGCTGCGCGGGCGGGGCTGTTCGATCAGCCTCGCGACGCTGAGCCACTGGCAGTCCGGGCGCTGCCGTCCCGAACGGCCGGAATCCCTGCTGGTGCTGAAGAACCTCGAAGAGATCCTCGGGGTGCCGTCGGAGGCGCTGTCGAGGCTTTTGGGGCCACCGCGTGGCCACGCCACCCGGTGTACGGTGCCCGGCGAGGGCCTGGTGATGCAGCGAGGAACGTGAGGAGAACCGGTGCGGGCGGTCGTCTTCGAGGAGTTCGGGGTGCTGCCCGAGGTACGCGAGGTGCCGGATCCGGTGGCCGCGCCGGGCGGGGTGGTGATCGCACTCGACGCGACCGGGGTGTGCCGCAGCGACTGGCACTCCTGGCAGGGACACGACACCTCCGTCAAGTTGCCGCACGTCGCCGGGCACGAACTCGCCGGCCGGATCGCCTCACTCGGTGACGGCGTCCGCGGCTGGTCGGTGGGTGACCGGGTGACCGTCCCGTTCGTCTGCGCCTGCGGGACCTGCGCTCAATGCGCGGCCGGTGACCAGCAGATCTGCGACCGCGAGTTCCAGCCGGGCGCGACCCACTGGGGTTCGTTCGCGGAGTACGTCGCCATCGAGAACGCCGAGGTCAACCTCGTGGCGCTGCCGGACTCGCTGGCGGGAGCGGAAGCGGCCGCGCTGGGCTGCCGGTTCGGGACCGCGTTCCGCGCGGTGCTGCGCCAGGGCGCGGTGCGGCCCGGCCAGTGGGTCGCCGTCCACGGCTGCGGTGGGGTCGGGATCTCGGCGATCCTGCTGGCCGTCGCCGCCGGGGCGTCGGTCGTCGCCGTCGACCCGTCTCCGCAGGCCAGGGCGTTGGCGACGCGGATGGGTGCCGCGGTGACCGTGGACCCTTCCGCCTTCGACGGCCATGAAGCCGTCGCCACGCATGTCCGCGAGCTGACCGGCGGCGGCGCTCACGTGTCGCTCGACTGCCTCGGCTCGCCGAGCACCTGCGCGGCGTCGATCGGCGGCCTGCGGAAACGGGGACGGCACGTCCAGGCCGGTCTCATGCCACCCGCGCAGGGCGTCGCGCCGATCCCGATGCACCGGGTGATCGGCGGCGAACTGGAGATCGTCGGCATCCACGGGCTCCAGGCGCACGAGTATCCGGAGATGCTGCGTGTCGTGGAAACCGCCGGAATCGACCTCGCAGCGATGATCGGCAAGCGGGTCGGCCTCGACGACGTCCCCGCAGTCCTGGCGTCGATGAACAATCCGGTGCCCGCGCAGGCCGGTGTGACCGTGGTTCTCTTCTGACGGTGATTCCGCGTGACCGGCCGTACGCACTGTGGTCAACCGGCCGATCGGAGTAGCCCGAAAGGTGGCTTCAGGTCGGATCTTGTGACACCTTGTCCGATGTGACAATTGTCGAGGTTCCGTCTCACACCCTTTATAGACGGGTACTGGCGTGGTTCGCCGCGGCCGGTGTCATGGTGCGGGGCCACCGGATCATCGGCGCGCGTCCTGGTTCAATCGACGGGTGGACGCACTGATCCCTCGCCCTCGGGCCGAAGTCGCGCCCGGTGCGGTGCACGTCCCCGACTGGCTCGACCTCGACGAGCAACGTCGCCTGGTCGAAGCCTGCCGCGGCTGGCGTGGCTACCGGCAGGCACGGCTGCCGAACGGCGGCGTGATGTCCGTCCGGACGGTCTGTCTCGGCTGGCACTGGTACCCGTACCGGTATTCGCGGGTGACCGATGACGGCTCCCCGGTGCTTCCGTTCCCTTCGTGGCTGGGCGATCTCGGGCGGCGGGCGGTAACCGAGGCCTACGGGTCTTCTTTGTATGACCCCGACATCGCGCTGGTGAACTTCTACGACTCCGCCGCGAAAATGGGGATGCACCAGGACAAGGACGAGGCCTCGCTGGAGCCCGTGGTGTCGCTGAGCCTGGGGGACGCTTGCGTCTTCCGGTTCGGGAACACGGCGAACCGCGGGCGGCCGTACACCGACGTCGACCTGCGGTCGGGAGATTTGTTCGTGTTCGGCGGGGAGTCGAGGCTGGCTTTCCACGGGGTGCCTCGGGTGTTGCCGGGAAGTGCCGATCCTGAGTTGGGGTTGGCTGGGCGATTGAACATCACTTTGCGGGTTTCGGGCCTTGGTTGATTAAGCGCTCTTCGCGCTCTTAAGTTCGCTTCGCTTCTTTCTCGACCCTTCGCTGCTTCCTCTACGTATTCGCCATGTGGTCTTTTGCTGCCCTTCTGGATGAACTCCTGCGCACTTGGTGGTTACTCTAAACAGGCTAGCACATATGTTCGAACAGGTGTATCGTCAGAGTTATGACCAGCGAAGACGCGCTCCCCAAGTTCACCTACCTCGACCCCACCAACACCCGGGAGGCAACATCATGCACTGCGGACATAGGCCGACCACACGACCGCAATTAGTCGGCTACTTGCGAATTCGCCGACCCGGCGGCCCACACCGGCAAGTAGTCGACTAAACGCGAAGGATCACCCCAGGCGGAATCGCACCCGTTGCCCCGGCCGCACCTGTGCGGCCAGATCCAAATCGGCTTCGTCGACCACGGCGAGCACCGGGTAGCCCCCGGTCACCGGATGGTCCGCGAGGAACAAGATCGGCTGCCCAGAAGGAGGAATCTGCAACGCGCCGGGCACGGCGGCCTCGGGCGGCAACTCGCCACCGCGTGCCCGCGAAAGCTCAGGCCCCTCAAGCCGCACGCCCACCCGATCGACATCGGGGGTGGCGACGAACGGAGAACCGACCAAAGTGGACAGTGCTTCGGGAACAAACCAATCAAGCCGCGGTCCTGGCGTCACCCGCAAGACCGGCTCGGCCGGAAGGGCGGCACGAGGAGCGAGGTCGACACCGGGATGATCCAGCACCCGTTGTCCCACCGGCAAGGTCATACCCGCCGACAGTGCGGGCGGGCCCAGTTTGCCGAGGGTGTCGGTGGCACGTGCGCCCAGCACCGTGGGGACGTCGATGCCGCCGCGCACGGCGACGTAGCACCGCAAACCTTGGGAGGCCATGCCGAGTACGAGTTCTTCACCCGCGCGCATGAACACCGGCGAGCCGGGGCCCGCGGCGCGACCGCCCGCGGTGATCGAGCAGGGCGCGCCGGTGACGGCGACGGTCGCGGGCGAGGAGAACCGCAGGACGAGACCGCCGAGAACGACTTCGAGAGCTGCGTTCTCCTCGGGGTTCCCGACCAGCCGGTTGGCCAGGCGCAACGAGCCCCGGTCGGCGGCGCCGGACCGGCCGACGCCGATCGCGGCCAGGCCGGGGCGCCCGAGATCCTGCACAGTGGTGAAGATCCCGGGCCGGACGACTTCGATCTTCGACGTCATCGGCGTGAGAGGTCCGAAGAGCCCGAGAACCGGATTCGCGTCCCCGGCGTCAACAGGTTCGGCGGGTCCCGCTCGACGTCCCACACCGGCAGCGTGGTCCGCCCGATCAGCTGCCAGCCGCCGGGTGAGGCGTGCGGGTACACCGCCGTGTACTCGCCGGCGATCGCGACGGAACCGGCCGGGACCCGGGTGCGTGGGCTCGACCGGCGGGGCATGTGGAGTGCGGGGTCGAGGCCGGTCAGGTAGGCGAAACCCGGTGCGAAGCCGCAAAAAGCCGACACGTAGGTGCCGTCCTCGTGCCGCCGGACGACGGCCTCGGCGGACAGGCCGGCGGCGGCCGCCACGTCCGCGAGGTCCGGGCCGTCGTACCGCACCGGGACGACGATCTCGGCGGCTTCACGCGGCGCTATGTCCACAGTAGACCGGTCCAGGATCGAACCGGCGAGACGGTCATGATGGGTCCGGCCAGGGTCGAACCGGACGAGCAGGGTCCGGGCGGCCGGGACCAGTTCGACGACGCCGTCCGGTGGATCCTGCTCCAGTGACGCGTGCAGCCCGAGCACCTCCGACGGGTCGTCGAAGTCGACCATGGCCGCACGCGCCCCGTAGGGCAGCACTCGCATCACGCGGCCTCGAGGAACGATCCGAGGTGGACACTCGAATTGCCGAGACCCGCGCGGATCCGTCGCGCCAGTTCGACGGCGCCCGGGGTGTCGCCGTGTACGCACAGTGAATCGGGCTTGAGCGCGAGCTCGGTACCGTCCTCGGCGACGACCTTGCCGGCGGTCGCCATCGCGACCGCCCGGTCGGCGACCTCGTCGGCGTCGTGCAGGACAGCGCCAGGCAGTTTCCGGGACACCAGAAGGCCTTTTGGCGTGTACGCGCGGTCCGCGAACGCCTCGGCATACGCGGGGAACCCGGCTTTTTCGGCTTGCTTGGCCATTTCCGAGTTCGGCGGGCACAGCAGCGCGAGCGCGGGGTAGAACCGCCGGATCCCTTCGACCACCGCGGCCGCCTGCTCCGGATCCACGGAAGCGGTGTTGTACAAGGCCCCGTGCGGTTTGACGTAGCGCACCCGGGTGCCGGCGGCCCGCGCGAACGCGTCGAGCGCGCCGATTTGGTAGAGCACGTCGTCGGTCAGGTCGGCGGGGGCGACGTCCATCGCCCGCCGCCCGAACCCGGCCAGATCGCGGTAAGCCACGTGGGCGCCGATGACGACGCCCCGCTCCGCCGCGCGTTCGCAGACACGCCGCATCACCGACGGATCACCGGCGTGGAAGCCACAAGCGACGTTCGCGCTGGTGACGATGTCGAGCATGGCGTCGTCGTCGCCCATTTTCCAGGCGCCGAAACCCTCGCCGAGGTCACTGTTGAGATCCATCAGACCACCCGGAATTCACTGTCGAGCTTGTCGGTCACGAACATGTAGCCCGGCGCGTGCGTGATCGCGAACGGCGGCCGTGAAGCCATCAGCGCCGCCTGCGGAGTGACACCGCACGCCCAGAACACCGGCACGTCGCCGGGATCCGCGTCGACCGGGTCGCCGAAATCGGGTTTGCCGAGATCGGTGATGCCGAGCGCCCCGGGGTCGCCGATGTGCACGGGCGCACCGTGCACGGCCGGCATCCCGCGGGTGATGCGGACGGCGTCGTCGACGCGGTCTTCGGGGATCTGCCGCATCGAGACGACCATCGGCCCGTGCAGCCGCCCGGCCGGGACGCATGCGCGGTTCGTCACGTACATCGCCACGTTGCGGCCCTGGTCGACGTGCCGCAACGGGATCCCCTCCGCGGCCAAAGCCGCTTCGAAGGTGAAGCTGCAGCCGATCGAGAACGCGACCATGTCGCTGCGCCACAGCCCGCTCGCGTCGGTGATCTCGCCGGACAGGGCGCCGTTCTGCCAGACGCGGTAGCGCGGCAGGTCGGTGCGCAGATCCGCGCCCGGTGCCAGCCGCGTCGACGGGTCGCCGGGGTCGCTGACGTCGAGGACCGGGCAAGGCTGCGAATTCCGCTGGCAGAACAGCAGGACGTCGTACGCCCAGTCCTCGGGGACGGCGATCAGGTTGGTCTGGGTGAAGCCGTGTGCCCAGCCGGTGGTCGGCCGGGCCGTGCCCGCGCGGAACAGGGCGCGAGCTTCGCCAGGGGTCGTCGTCGCCGGTTCGTCGAAGGTGGTCATCGCGGTGCCTCCTCTTCCGATTGTCGTCACAACAGCTCGCGACCGCGAGTTTCGGGCAGGCCGAGCAGTGCCAGCGCGGCGATGCCGTAGCCGACCGCGCCGAACACCATCGCACCGCCGGCGCCGAGGAAGCCGACCACGGCGGGGAACGTCGCGCCGACGGCCCGGCCGAGGTTGTAGGTGAAGCCCTGCCCGGTCCCGCGCAGCGCCGACGGGTACAGCTCGGCGAGGAAGGCGCCGAACCCGCTGAAGATCGCGGACATCGAGAACCCGAGCGGGAAGCCGAGGAACAACACGAGGGTGTTCGCGCCCGGTGGGATCTGGGTGTAGGCGACGATCAGTGCCGCCGACAGTACGGAGAACAGCAAGAAGGTCTTCTTACGCCCCAAGAGATCCGTGAGATAGCCGCCGGTGATGTACCCGATGAAGGCGCCGGAGATGAGGAACGCGAGATAGCCGCCGGTGCCGATGACGGTGAGGCCGCGGGTGGTCTTCAGGTAGCTGGGCAGCCAGGTCGCGAGGGTGTAGTAGCCGCCCTGGACACCGGTGGCGAGCAGTGCGGCGTAGAACGTCGTGCGCAGCAGGTCCGGCTTGAAGATGCCCTTGAACGAACCGCGTTCCTTCTTGGCGGCCCGGGCGGCTTCGGCGACAGGGGCGTCCTGGACGTTGCGGCGGACCCACAGCACCAGCAGCGCGGGGATGACACCGGTCCAGAACATGACGCGCCAGGCGATGTCCGGGCTGAACAGGCTGAAGACGACCGTGTAGACGACCACCGACAGCGCCCAGCCGACCGCCCACGCACTCTGGACGAAGGCGACCGTGCGGCCGCGGTAACGGGCCTGCGAGTACTCCGCCACCAGCGCGGCGCCGGCCGCCCACTCGCCACCGAAGCCGAGGCCCTGCAGGGCGCGGAAGATCAGGAGCGTTTCGAAGTTCGGCGCGAAGCCGCAGAGCACGGTGAAGATCGTGTACATCGCGATGGTGATCTGGAGGGTGCGCACGCGTCCGATGCGGTCGGCGAGGACGCCCGCGCCGATGCCGCCGATCGCCGAGACCACCAGCGTCGTCGTGCCGAGCAGGCCCGCTTCGCCGCCGGAGAGGCCGTAGTAGGCGGTGATCGCGGCCAGGCCCAGCGGCAGGGTCTGGTAGTCGAACGAGTCGAGGCCGTACCCACCGAACGCGCCGACAAAGGCCCGGCGGCCTCGCGAACCGAGCGTGCGGAACCAAGCGAAGGGGCGTGTGTCTTCGGTAGTGGCTGTCGCGTTCATCGGCACCTCCAGAGGGTGAATCCCATCGTGGCACGGGTCACATGGCTAGCAACTGTAGGTATTGTTCAACAATTCCACAAGAGGATCCTTGGCTTGCCCTCTTGTCCGTAGGTAGGATCGATCACGTGACGATCGCGGAGGATGGCCCGGCCTCGGTGCGAGGACTCGAAGCGGATCGCGGCATGATCAGCCGCACCAGCACCGCCGAGCGGGTCGCCGGCGTGCTGCGCACGCGGATCGCCGAGGGTTTCTTCCTGCCGGGGGTGCGGCTGTCGGAGCAGGACATCGGTTCGGCGCTCGGTGTCTCCCGCAACACGCTGCGTGAGGCGTTCCGGCTGCTCACGCATGAGCGGCTGCTGGCGCACGAGCTCAACCGCGGCGTCTTCGTGCGGGTGCTCAGCGCCGAGGACGTCGTCGACCTCTACAAGGTGCGCAAGGTTGTCGAGTGCTCAGCGGTCCGCAGGGTGACGGAGAAGCCGCCGACGTTCGCGAAACTCGCGCGGATGGTCGAGGACGGCAAGCTCGCCGAGCGGCGTGAACGCTGGCAAGACCTCGGCACCGCGAATATCCGGTTCCACTCGGCGATCGCGGAACTCGGTGGCAGCGAACGGATCGACGAGCTGATGCGGGGCATCTTCGCCGAACTCCGGCTGGTGTTCCACATGATGGCCGATCCGCGGCGCTTCTACGAGCCGTACCTCAAGCGCAACGTCGAGATCCTCGAACGTATCGAGGCAGGCGACGGCGCCGGTGCCGAAGCGCTACTGGCGCGGTACCTCGACGACGCCGAAAACCAGCTCGTCGAGGCCTACGCCGAACGCGCCGACCAACGCGTTTAGTCCTCTGGTTGCGGTAGTTCCGAGTGCGAACCACCGCAACCAGAGGACTAATTGAGGGGTAAGGCAAACGTGGCGTGGCGGATTTGGCGGCGGCAGCGGGCTCGCCAGTGTCCGGGCGCTCCTGGACTATCCACAAAGGACGCTTTTCGGGATTCGAGTGTCCAGTTTGAGCAATGTGCGCGGTTTCGGGAGGGGGTCGTGAGTGATAAGGGTCGTTCTAACGACGGGAGGCGCTCACGGTCGTCCT